>JAGHDB010000244.1 GCA_021160155.1 Bacteroidales bacterium
AAAACAGAACAGCTGTAATCACAATGGCCCAGTGGGGATTTTTAAACCATTGCCCTAACTGCCGTTGTATCACACCACGAAACATAAACTCCTCTCCAAAAGCCGGGATCAGCGCAATCATAATCACATTAATCAGATACGTCCCGAAAGAACCGGCGGCCAGAAATTTTTCAGTCAGTTGTCCGGCCTGTTCTTCCGTAGCTTTCATCCAGTGTTCGATTCCGCTCATAAACGAAGGCAGCTGTAATCCTTCATTCCAGATAGCGAGCAGGTTGAATACCGGCAGCGACACCAGCAGGATCAGCATTACAAGCAACAGGTCAGAGCCGGCAGTAGCAGTGCGAAGACCAAGGTATTTAAAAGGTTTACCTATCGCCAGCAAACCCACAATGATGGGCGGGATCACAAAGAGAGCCAATGCCTGGGTGATCTGGATAAATTTTAAAACACCCAGATTAGCCGGGTTGTTCATATCGAGCAGACCCATCCACTCATTAACCGGTACCCGGTAAACCACCACCCCGATAATCAGGGCTGCGATCATCACGAAAAAAAAACTTACGATGGTAATCAACAGCATGAAAATCAATTGCACGGCCGGATGAAAGTTGCTGTAGAGATTTTTATTCATCAGGCGACAAAAGTACAAAATCCCTGAAGAAGGTGGTTAGTGCCGCGGCAAAAGACTCAGTCCCTCTTCAGTCATAACCCAGGTTTCACCCACCATTTGTCTTGACCAGCGACCCTCGGTATTGTCAATTGCATAGAGATAATAACGGATAGCGGGGTCAAGATAAATACGGGTACCTACCGGAAGGGTGATTTTCAAATCGATTTTTTGCCCCCGGTATTTTCGTTCATCGGGCAGATAAAACACGGGGTCAATAGTCAACAGGGTATCCGACAATTGATAGGCGTATTCGATTTCGCCGGCACGGTTGCGCGCTGAAATGAATGTTCCTCCCTTGGCGCGTTTGGTTATTTCAAGAACAGCCCGGTCATTTTTACCCGGTACCAGCATAATACGCGGAATACCGGCCAGCCGGATGTTGCCGTGAAAATCAGTTACGAAAAAATCATGATAGCTGTTATGCTCATTAAAGTTAAACAGTCCATCCGGTTGTGAAGAAGTGGTCAGGTAAAAATAATCTGAAGGCGGGATTTTCAGTGTGTCTGTTTCTTTCACCGAAGTGGAAGTTGCAAATTGACTTGCTTCGCTCATTCCGATCACAGCTATTACAATCAATGCAATGACCCATGCCGACAGGCTGCTTAATACTACAGCCCGGTCATTGGCCCTGAATCGAAATAACAATTTAACACCCCCGTACACCAGGGCCAGAACGGGTACGATAATCAAAACCAACAGGCAAACAGCCGCAATAATCCCAACGGCATCATCCACAAACAGGTTCACGATCTCCCAAAAATTTATACCCTGCAAATCCCATCCGAAATCAAACAGCCATAAGCTGCCTGAAACCAGTGTGCCGATAAGAACAACCAACAGTGCCACACCGGTGATGACAAATACAAACCCGACAATCGCCCCGGTGACTTTCAGAAAAAACAAGATAATCTGTCCCAATGCATAAAATAAGCTCCCCAAAGCACTCCGGTCCCGCGAGCGGTGGTGGCGTGGCCGGGGAGGAGGGGGTTCTGCCGAAGCGGCAGCCCGTCGTGCAGTTCTTTTGGCCCGCTGTTTCTGATAGCGTTCTTTTAACTGGTTGTATTCTCTTTGCACAGATCGTTCAATATTTGAGATATTGATCAGTTCTCCGCGCATCTCCATTTTTTCAGACCGTGTTTTGGCTTCGGGAATGGCAATCCATAACAATAAATAGATCAGCAATCCCACTCCGTAGGTCAGGGTAAATACGATAAAAACAATTCTGATAATGACCGGATCAATATTCAGATATTCTCCCAATCCGCTGCAAACTCCTCCGATCACTCTTTGATCCGGATCCCTGAACATTCTTTTAGCCCCCCGGTCACCGGTTTTTTCTGCATCGGTTTTTTCTTCGTCATCGGCCATTTCACCGATCTCTTCAGGATCACCCAATATGCCGATGGCGGTATCCACATCCGACAGGGTAATGGCATCCCGGGCTGCAGGATGTGCCTGCTGAAAAAGCTCCGCCAGCCGGGCTTCAATATCGTTCAGTATTTCAGATCCCCCTTCGGTATCTCTGAACCGTTCCTGCAGTTGTTTCAGATATTGATCGAGTTGTTCAAAAGCATCCTCCTCAATATCGAAAGCCAGTCCTGCCAGGCTAATTTTAATGGTCTTTTTCATCTGCCTGATTTTTTGGTGATTGATGAATGGATGCTACTGCTTTAACCAGATCTTCCCACGAAACATCCAGCTCTTCGAGGAAACTCCGGCCCTGATCGGTCAGCCGGTAATATTTTCTGGGAGGTCCCTGCGGTGATTCTTCCCAGCGATAACTCAATAATCCGGCATTTTTCTGGCGTGTTAACAGGGGGTACAGTGTCCCCTCCACGACAATGAGTTGGGCATCTTTTAATCGTTTAATGATATCAGGCGCATAGCAATCCTGTTGACCCAGAATGGTCAGAATACAGTATTCCAATACTCCTTTTCTCATTTGTGCGGTAATATTATTTTTACGTGATGTATCCATAATTATCCTTTAATATCTTTTAAGAGAGCCCAGTCCGGATACCTCTTTTTCTATCACCGGATCACCCCGGTATTTCACCGAACCCACACCCGAGATTTGTACATCAAGTTTATCCTGCGCAAACACTTTTGCGCTACCGGCTCCCGAGAGATCGATCCCGACTTCATCCGATATTAAATCCAGTGCATTAAAATCACCGGCTCCCGTTAATGTCAGAGTCAATATTTTAGTTTTCCCCTGCAACTGACAATTTGAAGCACCGGAAAGATCCAGTTTTATCTGTTTGCATTGCAGTTCCATATTCAACTCAACCGCACCTGATCCGATTACCACAAGTGAAGGAATTTTTAACACTTGTTGGGTAGTACATTTGACGGCACCTGACAGGTCCATCTTTTCCAAATCTCTGACGGTCAGATAGATATTTTTTTTCTTTGCCCGGATGACATTACGTTCAGTTTGAATAGAGAGTGTTTTACCGTACTGATTAATCCGTAAATTATCGAACAAATTTTCATCCATTTCAAATTTCAACGCCGGTTTACGTCCCTGCAACAGAAACAAATTGAAATTTCCTCCGATTTCAAGCCTCGAAAATGATTTTACATCCCGGTCTTGTGTTTGAACCACCCCGTTGCCCACAATTCCCATTTCGCATCCGGTGAACAGAATCCACAAGACAATAACCATCATCCATCCGGCAATTTTTTTTATCTGTTTCATGCTGATAATTTTAAAAATAAGCAGATCCTGTACGCATCTCCCGTATCTGCTCCGGGGTTTGAGCCAGCGGAAGAGCAATCCATAATACAATATAAAGGAGCAGGCCAAAACCCAGAAAAAGGGCAATAATAAAGAGGATCCGGATTAACAAAGGATCGGTATTAAAATAATAGGCCAGTCCGCTGGAGACTCCTCCGATGGGTTTATCATCCGGATCGCGGTACATTCTCCGGTGGCGTCGTCCGCCTGAATAGGAAGTAGATTGCCATGAAGTATCTTCCTGCTTTTTTCCACCCATTTCATGTGGCTTTCCCAGAATTTCCAGTACTTCATCAACATCCTCCAGATTAATGACTTCACGTTGCGGTTTAAGTCGTTCGGTGAACAGTTCCGACATCCGCAGTTCCAGGTCATGGATGATTTCCCGACCATCGGGAGTAGCAGCAAACCGATGTTCTACGGCGGTCAGATACTCTCTGAGCCGCTCGTATGCATCATCATCGATATGAAAGATACTTCCTGCCAAATTGATTTGAATTGTTTTTTTCATCGGGATAACATTTATTAAAGTACTTTCTAATACATTATTATTTCCATTGCAAAGATATATAAATTTTTTGGTATCTTGTTTAACATAGTACTAAAAATATAATTTTCACATTTTCAATGTGCTATTGTAATAATCAGTCTACCAATTCAACCCAACCATAAGGATCTGCCAGGTCGCCGGTTTGAATTCCGACGAGTGTTTCATATAGATCTTTTGAAACCGGGCCCGGTTGGTCCTGGGTACCGTAAGAATATTTTTTCCCGGTTTCTTCATCGGTAATAGAGCGAATCGGACTGATCACTGCGGCGGTGCCGCATGCTCCCGCTTCTTCAAAAGTATCAAGCTCTTCCACGGGGATATGCCGCAGTTCAATTTTTAATCCTTTATCCCGTGCGATTTGCTGCAGGCTTTTATTGGTAATGGATGGCAGAATGGAGTGTGAATCAGGGGTTATATAGGTATTATTTTTTATCCCGAAAAAGTTAGCCGGACCGGCCTCATCAATATATTTTTTCTCATGCGCATCCAGAAAAAGCGAAGAGGCAAAACCTCCTTCATGGGCCTCTTTCAGCGCCTGCAAACTTGCGGCATAATTACCTCCCACCTTAAGATGACCGGTTCCCTGCGGGGCAGCCCGATCATGTTTGCGTGTGATCATCATATCTACCGGTTTAAATCCCTCTTTAAAATAGGGCCCTACCGGTGTCACAAAAACAACAAACGTGTATTCGGAGGCAGGTTTCACACCCACTTCGGCTCCCGATCCGAACAGCAAAGGCCGGATATAGAGCGACGCTCCGGTTCCATAAGGAGGTACATATTTTTTATTTAAACGGACGGCTGTTGTGATGGCCCGGTAAAACAGCTCTTCCGGCACTTCAGCCATTAAAATCCCTCGTGCAGACTGTATCATTCTGAGGGCATTGTCACGCCACCGGAAAAGCCTGATTTTATCATCCTTTCCTCTGAAAGCTTTCATCCCTTCGAAAGCTTCCTGACCGTAATGCAGACCGGTAGCGGCCATGTGAAGATTGAGGTATTCCGAAGAAGATATTTCCAGCTCACCCCATTGGCCGTCCCGGTAATAACAGCGAACGTTGTAATCGGTTTTCATATAACCGAATGGCAGTGATTTCCAGTCTATATTTTTCATGATCTGATCGGTTTTGTTTGAAATTTTAAAGGATTAAATGTACTAAAAAAGTGTATATTCCCCTTCAAAAAAAGATGATTCGGGAATTGCTTTTTGCCACTAATAATCTTCATAAAATCAAAGAAGTACGCGATCTTCTCACACCCGGTTTCAAGGTTTTGGGATTGCAAGATCTGCCTTTTACCGGAGAGATCCCCGAAACAGCTCCGGATCTTGCGGGGAATGCACTGCAGAAAGTCAGGTTTATTCATGACCGTTATCCTGTCAACTGCTTTGCGGATGATACCGGTCTGGAAGTAGATGCACTGCAGGGCGCACCGGGTGTGTTTTCTGCCCGTTACGCCGGTGAAAATGCCACTTATGCAGACAATGTAGAAAAGTTATTGGCAGCCATGAAAGAGTTCCGTGGCCCGGAGCAACGTAAAGCCCGTTTTCGCACGGTAATCGCCCTGATTTTAAATGACCGCGAGTATCTTTTCGAAGGGAAAGCAGAAGGGATTATTCTTGAAGCACCCGCCGGAACCGGTGGGTTTGGTTATGATCCTGTTTTTCTTCCTGTTGGATTTACAAAAAACTTTGCTGAAATGAGTCCGGATGAAAAAAATGCCATCTCACACCGGGGCGAAGCAATACGTAAACTGGTGAGTTTTTTACTTGAAAACCGGTAACAGAATACTAAATTTAAAAGAAGAGAGTTGTTTGTAAAAGATGTGATGAGGTAGGGGG
>JAGHDB010000356.1 GCA_021160155.1 Bacteroidales bacterium
ATTCAAAAACTCTCCAAAGAGCCCTGTTGCTATAGCGGCGATTTGTCTGAAATCCTCCCTATCGCCAAATCCACTTTATCGCAACACCTGAAAGAGCTGAAAAATGCCGGATTAATTCAGGGCACTATTGAAGCTCCTAAAATCAGGTATTGCCTCAATCAGGAAAACTGGGCGTTGGCCCAAAAATTATTTAAAAACTTCTTGGAACTTTAATTTTTTTTCTCACCTTTGTTCGTCTATTTACGAACTACGAATATTAAATTTATAGTCTTTTAAAATGAATATCAAAATCTTAGGCACAGGATGCCCTAGTTGTAAAGCACTTGAAAGGTCTGTAATGAATGCACTGGCAGAGCTGGATGTGGCTGCAGAAGTATCCCGGGTAGAAGATATCATGAAAATTATGGAGTATGGTGTGATGCATACACCCGGACTGGTAATCAATGAAAAAGTGATCATGCATGGACGGGTACCGTCTGCTAAGCAAATGAAAGAAATTCTCACCCAATACAATCATTAACATGAAAAATATTCGATTGATTTTTATCCTGATCACCATGGCCGGCTTTGGAATCTCAGGCCAGGCACAGCAAAAGAAAACCCCCGTTGAAGTCTATTACTTTCACTTCTCCAACCGTTGCGTGACCTGCCGGGCAGTTGAAAGCGAAGCTAAAAAAGATGTCGCTGAACTGTATGGTAAAAAAGTAAAATTCCAGGCAATGAACCTTGAAGAACCTGCCGGAGCAAAAAAGGGTAAAGAGTTGAAAGTAACCGGTCAAATGTTACTGATAGTCAAGGGTGATCAGAAAATCGACCTGACCAGCAAAGGGTTTATGTACGCCCGCAGCAATCCGGAGAAACTGAAAAAAATTCTCAAAACCCAAATTGACGCTTTGCTAAAAGACCTGTAAGACATTATGGGAGACTTGTTGAACGGGATTCTGGAGAATACCTCCCTCCCGGTTGTAACTGCATTCGTACTGGGATTGCTGACTGCCATCAGTCCCTGCCCATTAGCCACCAACATCACTGCTATTGGCTTCATCAGCAAGGATATAGAAAGCCGGAACCGGGTTTTTTTCAACGGTCTTTTTTATACACTGGGCCGTGCCGTTACTTATACGATACTTGCCCTGATCATCATGATCGGCGCTGACCAGTTTAAACTTTCGGGATGGTTTCAGCAAAACGGAGAAAAGATTGTCGGACCGTTATTGCTCATCATCGGTCTGCTGATGTTGGACGTGCTGAAGATCAAGTTTCCCGGAATCAGTCAGTTTACTAAACGCTACGAAAAAAATGGCGTCTCAGGTTATTGGGAGGTTGTCGTAATGGGTATCCTGTTTGCATTAGCTTTTTGCCCATACAGCGGGGTATTGTATTTTGGGATGCTGATCCCCATGAGTATCACCTCTCCAACCGGCTTATACCTTCCCGTGGTTTTTGCTTTGGCCACCGGCATACCGGTGATCATCTTCGCGTGGCTGCTGGCTTATACCGTATCAGGCGTAGGAAAACTTTATCACCGTCTGAAAATGTTTGAAATCTGGTTCAGAAGAATCATCGCGGTCCTGTTTATCGGTGTGGGGTTATATTATATTATTAAAATGTTCATCTGATTTATACTATGGATTGGAAGAAGGAGATTAAAATCCTGTTCTGGATTATCGTCGTATTTCTGTTTGCTTATTTTATGCCGTTGGATGCCGACCGGTTCAGGGAGGGTGTTTGGGCGATGCTCGACCTGACCCGCTGGTATGCACAGGAACATGTCATTCTCTGCCTGTTACCGGCATTTTTTATTGCCGGGGTGATCTCGGTATTTGTCAGCCAGGGCGCAGTGATGAAGTATTTCGGTGCCGCTACCAAAAAGTGGCTGGCTTACCTCGTAGCCTCCGTTTCAGGTACCATCCTGGCAGTATGCAGTTGTACCATCCTTCCCCTCTTTTCAAGCATCCACAAACGGGGCGCCGGTCTGGGTCCGGCTATTGCTTTCCTCTATTCGGGTCCGGCCATTAATATCCTGGCCATTATCCTGACTGCCCGGATCCTTGGTTTTGAAATGGGTCTTGCAAGAGTAATCGGAGCAGTTGGATTCTCAGTAGTGATCGGATCGATCATGTCTCTGATCTTCAGAAAAGAAGAAAAAATCAAAAAGGAGGAGCAACTGAATTTCCCGAACCTGCCCGAAAAACGCCCGATGTGGCAAACAGCTTTTCATTTTTTTACACTGGTATTGATTCTGGTCTTTGCCAACTGGGGAAAACCGGGCGAAGGAGTGGCCAGCGGCGGATGGTACTGGCTATGGGCCAATAAATGGGTCATCACTTCCGGATTTTCACTCCTGTTGATGTTTTCAATGATCTATATCTGAAAATAAAATGGCAACATGTCATTCTTGCGGGAATCGTCACCATAATCTCGGCTTTCTTATCCCACTCCCCCATGGTACCCATGGTCGTTGCAATTGCAGCCATCAGCCTGATTACCCTGTTGGATAAAAATGATCCGGATAACCGGGAGTGGACTCTCTCAACCTGGGATTTTACCAAACAGATCCTGCCCCTGCTGGCCATCGGGGTACTGATTGCCGGTTTTCTGCTCGGATCCACCCACGATCAAACCCGTCTGGCCGGTGTCATCCCAAATCACTGGATAGCTGATCTTGTGGGCGGAAATTCGTTGTTTTCAAATTTCTTTGCCTCCATAGTAGGAGCATTCATGTATTTTGCCACCCTGACTGAAGTACCGATCCTGCAGGGACTAATCTCTGCCGGAATGGGAAAAGGCCCGGCTCTTGCTTTGTTGCTGGCCGGCCCCTCCCTGTCTCCACCCAATATGCTGGTTATCAGAGGTGTGATGGGCACCAAAAAGACCCTGATATATGTCAGCCTCGTGGTGGTGATGGCCACAATAACCGGACTCCTGTTCGGAAGTATTTAAC
>JAGHDB010000234.1 GCA_021160155.1 Bacteroidales bacterium
CAATTTCAAGTTCTTCATCAGGAGGATAAATGCTGAATGCCCCTTCATGGTTTTTCAGCGATTTGAAACATTTGCCACCACCACAACTCTTATAACGGTCGCAAATGATGATTCCGATTTTTGTTGTCTGACTCATGATTAACTATTTATCACAATAAAAATAGCACATTATAATTTAAGTCCCAGTTCATAAGCCTGGTGAATAGCCTCCTGTGCTTTACCGACCTTCAAGGCATCTCCTATCCGGTACACCGGCAGGTTTTCAGGCGGATCAAAGGGCAGGTAACTTTTCATACCGGTTGCCACGACTATTTTCGTAACCCCGGATAGCTCTTTTGTCCCTTCTTCTCCCTGTATCACCACCGTTTCACCACGAATTTCCGTAACGGTATGACCGGTATAAATTTCAACCTGGTGATCTTTCAATCTCTTGACCGTCATAGCCTTTTCGATCATTTCCATCCCGCGGGCAATTTCATCCAGCATTTCAACCACAATCACTTGGTTTTTCCCTTCAATCAGTTTCGATGCCATTTCCAGTCCGATCAGCCCTCCGCCAATAACCAGTATTTTTTCATTCTCAGGCAAATGTTCATCCTCCAGGAATTCAGTCCAGTAATACTGCTCTAATCCTTTGATTTTCGGTACAGCGGGTATTGCACCGGTAGCCATAACAACTCCGTCATATCCTCCTTTCTCCAGATCTTCAGCGGTAGCTTCCTTACGATGTACCCTGATTTTTAATTCTTTCAGTTTCAGAATGTAATAATCAACAATTTCTTTCAGGCTCTCTTTTTTAGGAGGCAGATAAGCCAGGTTAAACTGTCCCCCCAGACGGTTTTTCTCAAATATTTCAACCCGGTGTCCCCGTTCTTTCAGCGTAATGGCTGTTTGCATCCCGGCGAGACCGCCGCCGACAACCGCAAATTTCCTGGGATCCGTACTCTTTTGCAAGGGCGGATAACCGGTATTTACCTGCGGGTTGACCACACATCCCAATCCCAAACCCTGTTTTACACCTCCCAGGCATCCTTCGGCACAAGCCAGACAGGGGCGCAATACCCCTTTTACTTTTTCAAAATATTTGCCGGTAAAATCCGGATCTGCCACCATAGCCCTTCCCAGGGCAATATATTCAGGCCGGTAATGTTCTTCGAGATAGGTAATATCCTTAAACGAATTAATCCGTCCGACGAAAATCACCGGTACCAACACCCGGTCTTTAATTACTGCAGCCAACTCCCAGGTTTTCCCTTTCGGGATAAACATGTGCTGGAAAAACCACGGGGGTGTACTGCAGGCAGACCCCGCAGTCACATGAATGGCATCGATACCGTTTTGCTCCAGTTTTTCCGAAAAAGCAATCATCTCATCCACGTGAAATCCGTCCGGGATCATTTCATCTCCGCTAATACGGGCTATAACGGGCACTTTCACGGATCTTCGTACCGCCCGGAGCACTTCCAACGGGAAACGGATCCGGTTCTCAAAATCTCCTCCGTAATGATCGTCCCGGTCATTAACAGCCGGTGAGAGAAACTGGGCCAATAAATATCCGTGCCCGAACTGCAGCTCGATAATATCAAATCCGGCATTTACGGCTCTTTTAGCCGACCTGCTAAAAAGTTCTGACACCTGTCTCATCATATCACGGTTCATTCTCACAGGTCTGGCGCCCCCGTTATTGCAAGCCTGTTCGGTAGATGACCAGAAATAATTTCCCGGGATTTTCGGATTGGCCATTCTTCCGGGATGATTCAGATGAGCAATTACCCGGGCATCATGCGAATGGATTAAATCAACCAGTTTTTTTAATCCGGGGATTTTATCATCGTCATCAATTCCCATTTGGGTAGGGAGTTCGCGTAAACCGGGATCCATATACAGAGGTTCGGGACTTACGGCACCCATATAATGGCTCCGTTGATCATAGAAGTCAAGGTGTTTGGACGTCACATGACCTTGGCCGTCACTATATCCCAGTTTAATGGGTGCCAGGATAAATTTGTTTGATAATTTAAGCATGGCTGTTGTTTTTTAGTTTTTTATTTCAGGTTCACTTGGTGCAGCATTCGCATTATTGTTTAAAATTAAAGATTTGACGGTCCCCGTCCCGGTGCCATTCTCTTTGTAATACCTCCAGGTTGCTCTGTAACAACTTATTAATTTGACTTATACTGTTATTATTGGCCATCACGCAAACGAATTTTTTCCGGATCCTTTTGATGTTCGGTCCGAATACTTTCGAAACAACCACATGAGTCTCTTCATGAGCTAATAATTGGGTCACTCCCCGGGCTTTCACCGGATCTCCGTGTGCATGTTCTTTTTCATCGGGACTGCTATTTTCAATCCGTTTCAGATAATGAGCCTGCTCAGGGGTAATCTTATAAATATCATAAAACTTCGCATCGCCGAAATGACGATCCATCAAAGTTTCACCATCATCCGTGGCAAAAGCTACTTTAAGTTCAAACATCCGTCTTTGGTTTACCCAAATTAATTGTTTGACGTAGCACTACCGGTCCAGGCTTCATGTTCCATTTTCAGAAATTTCTCCTTTTCCAGTTCGGTCATTACAATGATCTGGTACTTGAATATGAATCCCATTTCAATGATCACCTGTGCAATTGAATTTACCAGTTGAGTGGCAATCGGGATGTTCGGAAAAGGAAAGGCAAATATCACAGTCACCTCATCTTCGGCTGGTATGATATCTTTCACAATGCCCAGGTCCCATAAAGAGTAGTCTATGGCCGGATGTTTCACTCCTGAGATGGCTTGAATAAGCTCTTCTTTTGTTTTCATGGGGCAGTCGTTTTAAAATTTTGACAATTGTCCGTTTTTATATGCTTCATACGCTTCTTTTACCGTCATTTCACCGGCTCCCGTATAGATAGTTGTTCCGGCTTTTCCCAACACGGTAGCGGCGTTACCTCCCGGACCATTTCCGGTGATCAGCACATCAGGTTGCATACCGAAAAGTTTCTGGGCGGTTTGCGGGCCGGCGCCATGTGCTTCATTCTCAATGGCACGGTTATCAATATGTTCCATCTCTTTTTTCTCCTCATCATAGAGTAGAAG
>JAGHDB010000220.1 GCA_021160155.1 Bacteroidales bacterium
ATTCTTAAAGGTAAAAACTTTTCTTCACCTTTGTGGTTTCTCTTTTGGTAATTATGTCGGAAGTCAGAAAAAGTAAAATTACACGTGAAGGTATCCGGAATGTATTTAAATTGTTTCGGTATCTTCATCCCTACCGGATTGAATACACAGTTGGAATGATTTGTTTGTTGGGCGCCAGCCTGGCAAATCTGGCTTTCCCCAAGTTGTTGGGTGACCTGGTCAATTCGGGTAACGAAGGAAGTATTCTGCAGGATCTGAACCACATTGCGTTGCTTTTGGTGTTCATCCTGCTGGTTCAGGCACTTTTCTCCTATTTCAGAACCGTTCTTTTTGTGAATGTGACTGAAAAAAGTATGGCCGATCTGCGCAGGGATACTTTCAGTCATTTGATCCGGTTGCCCATGAACTTTTTTGATGCACACCGGGTGGGTGAATTAAACAGCCGGATTTCAGCTGATGTTTCCCTGGTTCAGGAGACGCTGACTTCAACTTTAGCCCAGTTTATCCGGCAGATGGTCATTATTATCGGAGGGATTATATTACTGATATTCACTTCTCCCAAACTGACGCTTTTCATGCTGGCCATACTGCCTGCTGTGGTCATAATGACCTTTTTCTTCGGGCGTTATATCAGAAGATTGTCAAAGAGTGCCCAAAAAGCGGTAGCTGAAAGCAATACGATTGTGGAGGAAACCCTGCAGGGGATCCGTAGTGTGAAAGCCTACACCAACGAGTTTTTTGAGATGATCCGGTACGGTAAGAAGATTCGGGAGGTCGCTGCCATCGGGATGAAGAGCGGACGTTACCGGGGTCTGTTTTCTACCTTTATGATATTGGGGCTTTTCGGATCCCTGGTCGCGGTGATCTGGAAAGGAGCTGCGCTGCTGGCCTCAGGGGAGATGATCGCAGGGGAACTGTTCAGTTTTGTGATCTATTCAGCATACATCGGGGGAAATATAGGAGGCATGGCTTCGGTGATTACCCGCATGCAACGTTTTATCGGTGCCACTGAGGATCTTTTTGAGATGTTTCATTCAGAGATGGAGCCGTTAACTGGGATATCACAGGTTGCCCAAGATGAAATACTTTATGGTGATATTCAGTTTGATCATCTCTGTTTTACTTACCCGGCAAGGCCTGAAGAACCGGTGCTGGATGACATCAATCTGCGGATCCGGCCGAACCAGGTGGTGGCTGTTGTCGGAGCCAGTGGAGCCGGAAAATCTACTCTGGCTGCATTGATGTTGCGACTGTACCTGCCCACTTCAGGTTGCATATTGTATGATAAACGTAAGGCAGAAAGTTTTTCATTATCGGTATTAAGACATCAGATTGCATTGGTTCCGCAAGATATTTTTCTCTTCGGAGGCACAATCCGTGAAAATATTGCTTATGGTAAACCGGGTGCAACGGATGATGAAATTTTAGAAGCTGCACAGCAGGCCAATGCCTGGGAGTTTATTGAGCGTTTTCCCAGACAATTTGAAACCCTGGTGGGTGACCGCGGAACCCAACTGTCGGGAGGACAACGGCAACGTGTAGCCATTGCCAGGGCTATTTTGAATAATCCCAGGATTCTTCTGTTGGATGAAGCTACCTCTTCATTGGATTCGGAAGCCGAACAGGTGGTACAGCAAGCCCTGGATCATTTGATGAAAGGACGTACCTCCATCGTGATCGCCCACCGGCTATCCACAATACGGAATGCCGATTTGATCGTAGTGCTTGAAAACGGCCGGATAGTAGAACAGGGAAGTCACGAAGAACTGATCGCGATCAACAACGGAGTGTATCACAAACTCAGTGAACTTCAATTTGTTACTTCTTCGTAACTTTTTTTAATTCACGCCATTGTCTGCGGGTCATCCTGTTGGCAATAAAAAGACAGACGCCGCTGGCACCTCCGTCCAGTGCATAGCGAATGGCTTTTGTAAAATCACCGCGTTGGATCCAGGTGACAAAAAGCCCGCTGAACAGGGGCGTGTGGCCGTCTAATTTCGTAACTCCTTCACGGGTGGCCTGCTCAATCCATTCGAGAGGCTGATTGTAGTACTTGTGATACATCATCGGCATCACCGCATCGATATCCCAGTGAACCCAGTCCTGTCTGACCAATTTCTTTGCCAATTCAGGAGTGGGGAAAACAGCTGCCGTTACGGTTTTTCCCTCCCGGTGAACCGCGTTTGCAATTTCATTAACCAGGGTGGTGATGGTTTGGTAACGGAATTGTACCCATGCTTCATTGTGCGCGGGATCTTTCAACTCTCCGGGATCGGTGCCGGTTAATTTTTTAAATTTTTTACGACACTGATCGCAATAACAAAAATCATATTCAGGAAATTCATGATCCTGCACCAGGTTGTATTTCGGTTGAATTCCCTGAGGCAGAATGACGTCGGGATAACGGATGTAATCGAGATGCACTCCGTCAACCCAATCCTGCCGGGCCAGCTTAGTCAGCGTATCAACCAGATACTCTTTTACCCCAGGTTGATTCGGACAAAGCCATTTGTATGAAGAGATATAGGGAGGATGATCCAAACAGGATTCACCATTGCGGTTGATCATGAACCATTCAGGATGCTCCTGAGCCAGATTTTGTTTCCCATGGGGATTGGTTACCGGAATCCAGACCTCCATCCGTAAACCTTCTGATTGCCCCATCCGCATGATTCGTTCATAATCAGAAAGATCGGTACCTCGCCACAACATTAAAATACCCTGGATACCGGCTTTATGTATTTTACGAAACTCTTTGCGCCAGGCATGATCGCTATACTCCCGGTGGGGATACATCCATGCCCAGTTTGCAGGGAGTTGGGTGGAAACCGGGATTTGACTATCTTGGGAATAGGAATTCAAACTAAAAAATTCAAATAGCAAAATAAACACCAACAGTTTCACAGTCAAACCAATGTATCTCATAATCACAATATTTTTCTAATAAACCTTCTAAACCTTCTCAACCTTCTCAACCTTTTAAATAAACCTTCTTTCATGTGCCAAGTTAAAACAAAATATCATGTCTCCTGCTGACTGGATTGTGATTGTATTGTTGTTGCTGGTCTCACTCGCACTGGGTCTGTGGTTTTCAAAACGGTCGGGCAGTGCCGGGATGGTAGGCTATTTTGCAGCCGGTCGCAAGCTTCCCTGGTGGGCGATCGGACTTTCAAATACGGCTACTTATCAATCGGGTGCAGGCGGGTTTATTATGTTGATCCTGACATTCGGACTGGTTGGCAACTGGTTGTGGTGGACCAGCTGGATCATTTGGATGCCGTTGGTGGCTTTGATCTGGGCTCCCATGTGGCGGCGAATGAAAATTACCACTACAGCAGAGTTGATCACACTGCGTTATGGAGGTAAGCCTGCGCAAATAGCCCGGAAATTTTATGCAGTCATGAGTTGTTTCGGTTTTGCCGTATTACTGATGGGATATATCACCGGCTTTTTTGTTAAAACACTGGCTCCGATTATTGAGGTAAGTGAATTTCAGGTACTGCTGGTATTGGGAGGTGTAACGGTTTTGTACAGTATGTTTGGCGGTTTATCCGGGGTGGTTTACGTAGATGTATTGCAATTTGTTTTTTTAATTCTGGGGAGTTTTTTATTTCTCACTTTTGCCCTGCCGCAGGCCGGTGGATTAGAAGAGGTGATTTCAAAAATTCAACATGCGCAGCCTGAAGCACTGAAAACAGTACCGCCTGCTGCCACCTTTCCATTGCCGCTTTTCCTTATTCTGATTGTACAGGGATTCTTTTTCGCGGGCTCGCCTACTGCGGGAGAGGGATCCACTGCCCAGCGGTTTATGGCCGCCCGCTCTGATCGTGAGGCTATGAAAGGTCAGTTATTTAACACTTTTCTGGCGCTGTCACTCCGGATGATCCCGTTGATCGGGATCGGACTGATCGCGTTGTCAATGTTTACCCTGGGAGGAAATGATGCGGCTTCGGTAACCGACCACCGCCAACTGCTGGATGATCCGGTGCATGCATGGGGAATGGTAGTGAATATGACCCGCCTGCCCGCAGGGTTGAAGGGGCTCCTGGTTGCCATAGAAGTAGCTGCGTATCTTTCTACACTCAGCACGCTGATTAACTGGGGCAGTAGTTTTGTAGTAAATGACCTTTTACCGAAAAAAATATTGCGCACTAATCATAACCAATTGATCGTAAGCAGACTGACTACATTATTTCTCTTTCTTGCCGCCGGGTTGGTTTCGGTTTTATTTGTAGATGACATGGTCAGTTGGTTTTTATTTATAAATTCAGCCATGGTGATTTTTTTATTGCCCCTTTCCTGGTTCCGGTTTTTCTGGTGGCGGTTCAATGTCTGGGGAGAACTGGCTGCCATTGTGCTGGGGCTCCCGTTATCGATCTGGATTTGGTTTATTATGGATTACCAGCATAAATCTTTGTGGCAGGGTCTTGCTATTCTGTTCGGGATCAGTTTTATGGTGCTAATCATTACTGCTCTGGTAACTCCTCCCGAAAAGAAAGAAACTCTGGAGCTTTTCTATGAACGCTGCCGGCCCCCGGGTTGGTGGCGACCGGTAAAAAACAGAAAAAACGGGGAAGAAAGTCCCGTTACCATGCCTAATCAAATCCTGACCAAATCATTTTTGGGGATCGGTAGCAGCCTGGGTCTGGTATTGCTGACCAATACCCTGTTCACCGGTCCGCTCTGGCTCATGATCATAGGCGGACTTGCGGCACTGGTATTGGGTATCCTGCTGATCCGCTTGCTTAACCCCTCAACCTCTAAACAATTAAACAACTAAACATATAAACTTCTAAAAAGTATGGCAAAAATTTATTATGTGGGCGACTGGGCGGTTTTGACCGGCCCGGTATTTGCCGAGAGTCCTTTTCAGTTTGCCCCTAAAGGACTGGAAATATTCAATTATGGGGTATGGTTAAAAAATGCACTCGAATCTACCGGAAAGCATACGGTTGAATCAGTAGCTGTGTGGGATTTTTATAAATTACCTCCGGGTGCTTATGAGAAAATCCTTGATGAATATGATGTATTGATATTCAGCGACTTTGAAGCAAAGCTGTTCCAACTGAACCCTGATTTCTTTGAACGGCAGAAATTTGGTAAAGGAATATTGACTTTCCCTGACCGGGTCAGGCTGACCATTGAAGCGGTCAAAGCGGGTAAAGGATTAATGATGCTTGGTGGATGGTACTCTTTTACCGGAGAATTGGGCAAGGGAGGATGGGGACGCACCCGTTTACGCGAAATACTGCCCGTGCAATGTCTGGATCATGAAGACCTGGTGGAGAGTACTGAAGGATTTTTCCCTGAGTTGACCGAAAGCGGACTGCTCCGTTACCGGGATTTGTCACTGGAGAATTTCCCGCCGGTATTGGGATATAACGAAACGAACCCGATCCCTGAGGGAGAGGTGTTATGCAGAATAAAAGAGACCGGTGATCCCCTGGTAGCCATCAGGGAGGTGGGTAAAGGCAAGGTGTTGGCCTATACTTCGGATCCGGCACCTCACTGGGGGCTCAATTTTGTGTATTGGGATCATTACAACGATTTCTGGCTGAAGAGTCTTGAGTTGGTTTTAAACTCATGATGCAGGTTGGCACGGCACGTATTGATATTACCCCCGATCCCGGTGTAGAGCTAATGGGTTTTGCCCGCAGGGACCAGCCGTCTGACCGCCGGCTTGATCCTCTTGAAGCCAAGATTTTATACCTCGGGCAAAAGCACTCCCGGATGATTCTGATTGCACTTGACCTGATTGGAGTTGAGGGGGATTTTGTATCAGAAATTCGTCAGGCGGTTGCTGAGTGGGATGGTGGAGATGTTACCCGGGTAATGGTTTTTGCCACACATACCCACAGCGGACCGGGTACCGTCAATATGAACGGTTGTGGTGCTTACCGGCCTGAATACCTCCCGGTACTGAAAAGAAAAATTTTAAAAGCTGTAAAAGAAGTACTTCCCGACCGGAGAACCGGAAAGGGGGGCAAAATAGAACTCTGCCGGGTTGAAACGGGCGAAACGGATATGGCTTTAGGGGTTAACCGGAGAAATGGTAAAAATAGAAACCAGCATTTAAAATGGATACAGTGGGTGTGTGAAGACGGAACCCTGAAAGCTGTGTTGGTAAATTATGCCATGCACCCGGTTTGTTTGAGAACAACCGGCATCAGTGCCGATTATCCCGGTGCCGTATGCCGGATACTCGAAAAAGAGCTGCCGGGAAATCCCCTGGTACAGTTCGGGCTGGGCCCCTGCGGGGATATTGATCCTCCCGGAGTGGGGGTTGATTACCGGCAGATGGAGAAGTGGGCACACCAATTGGCAGGGAAAGTTATTACAAAGTATAAGAGTGACAAGCTGATAAAAAGAATAGATCACAGGTTGACCGTAGTATCCCGCCGGACACCTATTGCAATGAATTACATGACTCAAACAGAACGGGATAAATATGCTGCCCGGTATCTGAATGATCGGCAATGGACGGAAGAGTTTGGGGAGAACTTTGTAAAAGCCGTACGGGAGTGGAAAAGAAAAAGCCGAAGACAAAAGATTGAAGAAGTGGAGATTTCAGTGGTGCGGATAGGGGATGTAGTACTGTTGTTTGTCTCTGCGGAGCTCTTTTCAGCATTCACCCATTTGATAAAAATTCATTCGAAATTCATCATGGTGATATCCTGCAGCAATGGCGTGGCAGGGTATCTGCCGGATCAGACGGCGTATGCACAGGGGGGGTATGAAATAGAAACCGCCCTCTTTTTTTATAATACTTTTCTTCCTAAAAAAGGCTCGCTTGAACAAATTGCAACTGCGGCTAAGCAATTGATACATGAAGTTTTAAGAGATTTTTAATAATTTACCGGTCAGTGATTCATCATTTTCGCGATTCGCCACTCGGTCAGTTGTTTTATCCTGACCAGTACATTTGCCGTGATCCTGTTGTAGATGCTTTCCGGCGATGCGGTATGTTTTTTTCATAATTTCCTCAGTCGGCAGGGGGGGCTTTATCCTGCGTAAAAGCTGAGAATGAAAGCGACACCAGAAAGATGGCCAGCGCCCACTTGAATTTCATAAATTTCAGTTTAAATTTTAAAAATAATTGTTGAATATACTCCAGAGTTCATCCCCCAGATCCCAGTATCGCTGTACGGTTTTATTGGCCAGGTCAACCGAGTAACGGGTCAGGAGTTCTTTAACTTTTGCGGGGTCCTTTTTATAGAGAATATCCATCTTTCTTTCGAAATCGGGTTGATCTGCAAAGGCTTGTTTTTCAATTGCACCCCAGACTTTAGCCACATGCTGACTCATCGGCTGATATCTGAATGCACAGAGTTTGCTGACCCTTCGGAAAGCCCACCAGGCACAATCACGACTAAATTTTTGACGTCCTTCAACCATATAGGATTCAGGCATGGTATTGATGCCGCAATAGAAAGGAAGATGCGGTGTAGTTGCCGGATTATCATATCCCAGCCATACCACTCCGCCGATGGGATCGGGCAGCCAGTTACGTGATTGGGTTACCTGAACATAGGTGGCACGCGAGCAGCTGATGGTCCGTTCATAGGGTACTTTCAATAATCTTCTTGTGTCGCTGTTCATATAGGGACTGGCAACCGGGCTTTTCACAGTATTGCCGTGCCGGTCGACCGTAGTGACGGTTGCGGTCATGTCATACGGGGTACCCTGGTAATAATCACGGAAAAGGGTTAGCATATCCTGAACCGATAATTTATGCTCCGGCTTGACCGAAAAAGGATAATTTTCACTGTTGGGATTCAGATGGAGAGAAGGTGCTACGGTGCTTAACACCCGCCATTCACGACGGCGACTGCCCAGACTGGTGCGACTGGCATAAGCATAGCAGAATTCAAACGGTTCTCCACTGTCAGGATCCCAGAATCCCAGCTCTTCGGCCAGAGAGAAAACATTATCAGAAGCAAGGTAATGATCCGGATCATCGGGATGGATCTGTCTGATCCGGCTGGCATTGGCAGATACGCCCACTTCATCATCCGGAATACGCACCGCAGCCCAGACCGCTCCGGTTTTGCCTTTGCCCGGCCCCAGAATTTCAAAATGCCAGGTCTCGTTGGGATCGGCAAAGGTAAAGCACTCTCCATAATCATTATATCCGTATTTTTTAGTCAGTTCGTCAATGATATGAATTGCTTCACGGGCTGTTTTAGCCCGTTCAAGGGCTAAGCGGTATAATTCGGGACAATCCAGCAGGCCCTCATTTGAATGCATCTCTCTTTTACCTCCGAAAGTGGTTTCGCCGATGGCCAGTTGGTATTCATTAATCACGGGGTACGCTGTATTGATATAGGCATAGGTTTCATGAACCTGCGGAATGTATCCTGCTTCGATGGCATCGGGGTCGTTCGGACTTTTTATTCGTTTCGGCTCAAGATAAATGGCACATTTTGATCCTTTGGGATGAGTTTGATGCGGTACCAGGTTGATCCAGGTACGGTCGGAATTACTGTCGCATGAGTGCGAGGTCATGGTAGATCCGTCGACGGATGCCAGTTTCCCAACAATAATGCTGGTGCAGTTGTCCGGGTCATCAACCTGCTGCTGTGCCCTGACTGAATTAAACTGTACCGAAAATACCGGCAGAATCAACAGACTTAATAATGATGAAAGATTTATAAAGCGCATGGTGGATAACATTTTCAGTTTTAAAATCCTCTGGCAAACATGGTCCAGAATGTATCGCCCAGCTCCCACCATTTGTTCATGGCGGCACGGGCAAAGTCATTGGTATATTGCGTCAGGAAAAGACGGTAAGCCGGGGATTTTGGATTTCCTTTTTTATCTGATTCAGGTGTTTCATCCTTTGCAGCCTGGTACATTTCAAGGGCTTTTTGGTCGATGCCGGGCATTTCATTAAATGCTTTTTCTTCAAATTGTTGTACGGCTCCTTCAATATAGGAGCGAGTGCGTCCCCAGCGGACTTCAGCCAGGCGATTGGCTCTTCTGAAGTACCAGTCGGCTGCGTCGGTCCGGAATCGTTTTTGGCCGCCGATCTCAAAACTTTTCGGGAGTGAGAGGGTGCCGGCGTAAATCGGAATTCTCGGACTGCAGGCCGGGTTGTCAAAAGAGAACCAGGCGACGCCACCGATTTCATCAGGTAACCAGTCGCGGCACTGAATGACCTGTGAGTAAGAACATCCGCTGATGGCGATGGTACGGTGACTCTCCACAACGCCCGGTTTCAACGTGTTAAGCAGGTTTCTCAGGTCATAGCTCATCCAGGGATTGGCCACCGGACTTTTAATCATTTTTATGCTATCCGTTTTTTGAGGTGTGCGGGATCTCCGGTATCGCCGACGGTCGGGGACCATCAGGTTTTTAGTCATCTCGAGATCTGTGCCTTCGTAGGTTTGGCGGTAGTAGGCCATTACATCCCTGACGCTCACTTTCTTATCCGGTTTGACGGAAAAAGGAAGTTCGTCAAGATCCGGGGTGAGATGCAGGGAGGGGGCCATGGTACTTAGCACGAAGAATTCACGTGTAGAGTATGGTTTTCTGCCGCTGTAGGCTTTCCAGAATTTAAAGGGTTCTTTGCTTTTGGGATCCCAGTAGCCCAGTTCTTCAGCGAGAGAATACACATTATCCGAAGCCATATAATAATCCGGATTATTCAGATCCAGGGTTCCGATTCTCGGGATATTGGCAGATATCCCCACGTGGTCATCCGGGATCCGGGCAGCAGCCCATACGGCGCTTACTTCCAGCACGCCGGAACCGAAGATCTCAAATTGCCACGCCTCGTTTTTATCGGCTACGGTGAGGCATTCACCATAATCACCATATCCGTAGGTAGTGGCCAGTTTTCCCATCAGTTTGATGGCCTCACGGGCCGTGGTACATCTTTCAAGGGCAATTCGCTGCAGCTCTTCGATGACGAACAATCCATCATCATTGACCAGTTCGCGGCGCCCTCCGATGGTGGTCTCACCGATGGCCAGTTGTTTTTCATTCAGACAGGGGTATGCCACGTTGAGGTAGGAATAGGTCTCTTCAACCTGCGGGATTTCTCCTTTTTCAATCACATTACGCGTATCCCAGGCTGTTTCGGTGTGGAGAGTTCCCCAGTATACTTTACGCACGGATCCGGGATCATGTTTCCGGTGGGGTACAATATTGAGCCAGGTGCGGTAATTACCATCGCAACTGTGGCAGGTAATCACCGATCCGTCAGTGGTAGCCTGTTTGCCGACCATGATGGAGGTACAGGAGGCTTTTTCTTCGGGGACCGGTACAAATTGAGCCGTCACGACCGGTGACAGGAGCCATCCGGTCAGCAGGATGAATAAAAATTGTTTTACGGATTTCATGTGATCAAATTTTTATGGGTTAGAGGGTTATTCATAAAAGATCTTTTTTGTTTGTGCAGTATTTGGATTTTTAAGGTAGTGCCCGATCCCGTTTTTAATTACTTCGGCATATCGTGGAACCGAATTGCAGATAATCTCTTTATCGGGATGGTCTTCGTTCCAGCTTTCGAAGGTTTGCAGGATAGTGGAAGTATGTCGTCCAACACGGACATCGATCGGCCAGCCGGTTGAATCGATCGGGGCGAATAGAAGTCCGTGTTCTCCCGCCTTGACCACAAATTCGTCTTTGCCTTCAAGTAGTTGTTTCCGGTTGGTAATTCCCCGGGTGGCATCCAGAAAGGGTTCAGGAGCTTCGCATAAAAGGGAGATGGCATCCGAATGATCGCCGATTTCACGATGGGATAATCCGTGGAGGTTTTTCGGAGAAAATTCGGTACCGATTTTGAATCCTTCAAAGTCAGTCAGGGTCATAGAGACTAATGTGGCCAGATCCTGGCCTTTTTCATGGGCCACGATGGTATTAATGACCGGGTATTGCAGTTCTGCTTCATGCAGGTCAATGACTACATCCACTTTTTCACTGCGGATCACGTTCATCAGGGCGTAGGTGGTTTGTTCGGTCAGGGTACCGTTGGCTCTGCCGGGCCATACCCTGTTCAGGTTTCGTATATCCACATAGGCCAGGTTTTGTCCGCTCGGATAATGTATATAAACCTCGGGGTCAGGCCATTGGTCAAGTGGGTTGGTCCACCGGTCGCCCATTCTGAATTTCTGTCTTCCCCAATCGGTAGGGATGGTAAAATCCTGCGGGTAGGCGCCACTCGGACGGGTTACGGTGGAGGCGCTCCGGTTGGCTGAAAGCACGAGGATCAGCCGGCCTTTCTGAATGTGTGCATTTTCAGCGAATATCCAGGGTGCCAGTCGCCCTGCCGGTTCTTCGGGGTGAGTGCCACCGATGACTATCATTGTGGCTCCGGGTTCTTTTCCTTCAAGAAAATAGAGGTTACAATCGTTTGTAGTGCCTCGTATTTTGTCAAAATAGTCGCCCAGTTTTTTTACCTGCGTTACCCCTGAACTGATCACTACCGGTTCTTTGAGATGGCGATGCCGGTAGAAACTGACCCCGGCCGGAAAGGTGAGTGCCACACCGGCTAAAAGGATCAGGGTTTTTCTGATGAAAATCTTTTTTTTCATAGCAGGATCTATTTAAGCATCAGTAAACGAAGCAAGAACGGGATCAGAATGACTACATAAATGATCTCTTTTTTCCAATCTTTGGTTTTGATCAGGTTATACAGGATCAGCACTACGATAAATGCTATAAAGGCATAATAGAGAACGGATATCAAAGTTGTCAGAATACTCATGAGTGCTTATTTTCTATGTTATAATCCGGTTAAAAATCCTAAATCTTTACTGAAGATCACCATCAGGGTGCCCAGTATGCAGATAAATATGGCGGGGATGATACACTGTTTTAAAAAGCGGATGTATCGGTCGCCCGCACCTACTACATCCACGGTCAGCCGGCCGATGATGGCTGTGGGAGGAAGGGCATCCCCAAGGGGCCAGATAATACTCATGCCTGCCAGGGCCACGATGGGATTCAGTCCGATTGTATTGAACAACAGAACCAAAGGCACACCAAAAACAGCCGCGGATCCATACATTAATACCGACTCGGTAATGGGCAGAAAAATGAAAAGGCTGCTGATCACCAGTATAACGGGCAGGGTGATAAATGCGATAGCTAACAGTCCTCTTACCCCCGTAAGCGTCATAATCTGAACCAGGATCCCCACTGCAGTCAGTGTGCCCACGAGGGGGAGCAATTGTTTGATGGTATCCGAGGATATTTTAAACAGGTTCAGTTTAACGGGTGAGAGCAGAAACGAGGTAAGGGCTGCAAGCAAAAACATCAGGGGCAGTCCGACTACCGGCGTATCATGTGGCCATTTACGGCCCATGAAGATCAGTCCGAAAAAAACGAGAAACGGAAGGATAATTCTGATCCAGTTCATTTTAGCCGGAGGGGTGGGCAGCTCTTCGAAAGCTTTTTCTACGTTGATGGGGGTTCCTTTCCAGCCCAGTATGAAAATGGTGAACAGAGCGCCCAGAATGCACGGGATTAGCAGGGGCAAGAAAAATCCGACATAAGGCATATTTACTCCGGCGGCGGTCATCATGGCCCAGAGGCTGACAGGAGGTGCGGCCGCACTTAGTCCGGCGATTAAAAAGATAATGGCAGCGGTACGAATTTTTGATATTCCCATGTAATTCAGCACGACGGCAACCATACCCCCGGTAATCAGCACGGTTACGCTGCCGGCACCGGTCAGTGCGCCCGGGATCAGCAGCAGCAGTGTCAGTAAAATGAGCAGCAGCACGCGGCTTTTATGAAACCCGCGAATGATGGCCCGAACCACGAAAGCTATTCCACCCGACTCTTTCAGGATGTTCATAAAGAGCGTGGCGGAAATAAAGATC
>JAGHDB010000327.1 GCA_021160155.1 Bacteroidales bacterium
ATATCAAGAAGGTAACAATCAGCAGAATAGGTAACCAGTCCACCTTTCCGGTATAATGCAGCTTCCAGTTCGGTCCACCGGGACAGTCCGTTAATTACCTGTGGTTGCTGTAATTGATCCAATAATTCTGCGAATTGATCTGCCCAAAGATTTTCTGATCCCAAATCTTTTGTTTGATGCTTTTCAGGGAGAATACCGGAAAAGGCTTCCTCCAAAGCAGCTCCAACGATCAACATTCCAATCGTGGTAGCCTGCATACGGGTAGAACCGGCGATGGCCATCGGACCGGTGGTCAGATCAATGGTAATTACTTCAGGGTGATCAATCACTTCCTTTGAACGTTCAAAGTGCGAGCGGAGTATTTCAGCCGGATTATCATGGATCATAAACACCCGTGCATGTTGAGCCAGTGCATGCTTCATACTCCCGATGACGGAGGAAATCTCCCCGCCTTCGGTAAGCGCAATCATTATATCCTGGTTTTGTATCCCGGTTTCTTCAGCTTGTCTCCGGCCAAACGACTGATAATCTTCAAAGTTTTCAACCGCACGGATCAATGCACGTTCTCCTCCGGTCATGATGCTGGCAACTTGGTTTTCTATTCTGCGACACAGGGATGAATGCTTTGGAAAACGGATGGCTGCCTGATTCCAGAACTCACGCCACATAGCTTCCAGCAGGATGGCCAGTCTGCCCGAAGCCCCGCAACTTGAAAAGATTACCCGTTGGCCCTGCCGGATACATTGCGTTACTTCTTTTACCAGCATTTGGTATGGCTCTGAGTGAAACGCTTGCTTGGCAACCGGTACTATATCGCGGTCAACCTCCATCAGGTTTATCAAACCGTCGGCAGTTGACCGGCGGATCAAATCACTGAAGTTTAGTGTTTTCGAATGTGATTGCTCGGTGGTAAGAAATCCCAGATGAAATGGTATTTCATGATGAATGAAGTGTTGCGCAGCCCGGGTAGCCTGGTTTTGGTGTTGATTCCCCTGGTTCAATGTTTTTTCATTTTTATATCGATTCCACCTCCCGGTTTTTTGTTGAATTTATTCAACCGGTATTTAAATGATAGCATGAAGTATCGTCCGATAATATTTGACTTTCGTTCACGAAGATAATTCAATTCACTGATTCGTTGTAATCCGGTGTTTTTGTTCAGCAGGTCAAATCCCTGAAGGATCAGCATGCCCCGGTTATTTTTCAGGAAAGAATAACTGATTTCGGCGCCCAGTAAAGGAATATTGACAGACTCATTGAAACTCATTGAGTTATAACTGGTAACATCGGTAGTGACCGTAAAATGCCAGTGGTCATCCGGGAAATATTTAAGATCGGCAAACCATGAGATATTATAATAGAGGTTATTTAAAGCTTTCTGTACGGAATATCTTGCATCTGTAAGTGAGACCGAAGCTCCGCCGTTGATGTCCCATTTCACTTTTTTACGGTTGTTAACACTAAGAGTTAACCCGTGTGAAAAGTTGGTGTTGATGTTATTAATTCCGTTGATCCGGTTCAGGCCCCGGTTCCAGTTTTCATCCAGACTCAGATTGATTATCATGCCCAGTTTTCGTATCGGAGTGGAGAAATCAATCCGGCCGTTCACCTGGTAATCATCTTTTACATTAATTAACGTAACTATTTGTTCCAGTTGGTCATTGACTGTTCTCGACCAGTTAATTTTATCCTGTGTGTAGGTCGCTGAGATCATGGTAAATAAAGAGGTGAGGGAAAACTGATCAAATAGTAACCAGTGAAAATTGGCCGAATGCCGGTATTCGGGCTTCAACTCGGGATTGCCGTAATACAGGGATAACGGATTGATATTATTTACCACCGGCAAGAGCTGGGTGGTAGAGGGAGTATTCACTGTTGAACTGTAGATGAATGTCAGCCGGTGGCCGGTCCGGTATTCATAATCCACAAAAAGTTCAGGAGTCAGATAGAAATAGGGTTGTTTTAATTCGGGATCATCCCATAACCGTGTAGCAAACCGGCTGATCTCAGCCTGCATGGTAAGCTTGAATTGAAGCTGGTTTGTATTACGTTTAAAGACCAACTGAGGTCGAATCCAGCGATAATAGGAGTGGAATGAGGGGCTTAATGAATCAATAATGGCGTCATTCGGTTCCGGTGTTCCTTGGATCCGGTCAAGCCACTCTTCACGATTCCCGGCTATTAAACCCGAAATCAGAAAGATTTTATTCGTGATTTTTTGTGTCAGTAACAGGCCGGCTCCGTAACTGATTCTGTTCGTGTGATTATTCTGGAATTGCGTTGAGTTTATTGATACCGGAGGTTGATAATAGACGGCTCCATTGGTCCATTGTAATTCTGTAAGTTCACGGTTAAAAGATCCGTTGGTTGAAAGTTTTAAAACGGATCTGTCCCGGTTAAACATCCGGACATAACTGCCGGTACCGCTTGCCGTTAATCGGTTTGACCGTTGCAGGGTGGAGTTATCCAACTGGTTGTATGAAGTGTCGTTCACGGAAGTCGCAGTATGGGAACTACTGTTTCTGAATCCTTGTACCAGTGAGATATTTCCGTCAACAAACAGGTTGCGTGTAGAGTCGAACCGGTATCGTATCCCCAGATTAATCCGGTGAGCAGTGTCGCGCTTAATCTCATCCAGATCTTCCTGTTGAAAATAATCTTTGTTTGACAAGTAATTCCATGTTTTGGTTTTTTGCTCTAAATTTTTCTTGTTGCCATTACCAAGGTAGCTGATGAAGAAACGTCGTTTTTTAGTTGGAGAAAAGGAGAAATTAACGCCCCCTGCTCCAGATGTGGTTAACCCGGTTACCTGCTGACCAAAATCCAGTGGGAAATTATCCATACCCGTCATATTAATATTGATGGAACCCCCGCTTTTCATCATTGAGCCCAGTCCTCCCTTAAAATTCATGTAGTCAGAAAATGAAAAACCTGCCTGGTTGATGTTATTCTGCATGGCTAATCCGGCCAGCTGTATTTTATCCGTGAAACGGAAAGCTTTTACGTTTCCCCGGTAATGGCCCGCAGTACCCCAACCTGCTTCTGCATCCCCAAAAAGTGCATTTTTTTTGTCTTCATCCAGTACCAGGTTGATGGCTTTATTACGGGTGCCGTCATCAATACCGGTAAACTCGGATTCTTCCGATTTTTTATCGAATACCTGCACTTTACTTACTGCATCGGCCGGAATGTTCCTGGTGGCGACTTTCGGGTCGTTCCCGAAAAACTCTTTACCATCAACAAACACTTTTCTGACGGTTTCACCCAGAGCCTTGACATTACCTGCACGATCAACCTGAATGCCGGGAAGTTTTTTTAATAGTTCTTCCACATTGGCATCCGGACTGGTTTTAAAAGCTTTGGCATTGAACTCGAGCGTGTCTTTCCGAATCTGCAGTGGAATGTATTCTCCAATTACATTCACCTGACCCACATTCACCGGCTTGGGTTTCATTATGGTAATACCTAATGCACTGCCCTCCTTTCGTGGTATGGTCATATCCCGGTAGATCACTTCATATCCCACAAAGGCATACTGCATGAGATATTTGCCGGGCCTGATATTCCGAATGACATAATCTCCCGATTGATTGGATATCCCAAAATATTCCAGAGTAGAGTCTGATGGATTCAGCAAAACAATGGTGGCAAAAGTCAGCGGATCACCATTTTCAGAAACTACCGTGCCGGTTAATTGACCTGTTTGGGCATTAATGGCAATGGTTAAGGTAAGCAGAAAAGCAGTTAATAAAG
>JAGHDB010000375.1 GCA_021160155.1 Bacteroidales bacterium
AAATCACTGCGCCACCTCTGTTTTCATTGCCTCATGGTTTCTATACAGGGCAAATTACCCTGACAATCTCTCCGACTCATCCTGGTAATATCATCCGTTTTACCAGCGACGGTTCAGACCCCACTGAACTGTCTGATCAGTTCACAGGATCCATGAATATCCGTAAAACTACCGTTATCAGAGCCCGGCAATACCAAACCGGGAAAATGCCCTCCCCGGTAGTTACACAAACTTACCTGATTAACGAACCTGCTACACTTCCGGTCTTTTCAATCACTACTGATCCGGCTAATCTTTGGGATGAACAGACCGGCATATACGTGGAAGGGCCGAATTACGTTTGGGGATGGGGAAATGGAAATTTCTGGCAGGACTGGGAGAAAGAATGTTACGTTGAGATGTTTGAATCAAATCATAAAATTAAGATTGACCAGGCGGCAGCTCTGAAAATCTCCGGAGGACTCACCCGTACAGCCAGCCAGAAATCTCTTAGGATTATTGCTAAAGGAACCTATGGAAAGCCAAAGTTCAATTACCGTTTTTTTAATGATAAACCAATTAAATCCTTTAATGATATTCTGCTTCGTCCTTCAGGGAATGACTGGGCATCCACCATGATGGCCGATGGAATGATGAATACGGTGATCGCCGGGCAGATGGATATTGATTACAGTGCCTACCGGCCGGCTATCCTTTTTTTGAATGGCGAATATTGGGGAATCCAGAATATTCGTGAAAAAATCGGTGATGATTATATCGAAGAGAATCATGGTTTCAATAAAGATAACCTGGATCTGATCTCCCTGATGAACGATGTGAGAGAGGGAGACCTGACTGCTTATAATGAATTACTGGATTTTGTGAAAAACCATGATCTGAGTGATCCGGATGCCTATGCACATGTAAAAAGCCTCGTAGATATCCAGGAATATATCAATTATATCGCAACAGAGGTTTTTTATGCCAATTATGACTGGCCGGGAGGTAATATTAAATTTTGGCGACCCAGAATTCAAAACGGAGTCTGGCGGTGGATTTTAAAAGATCTGGATCTTTCATTTCAGTTGTTCTGGCATAATACACTGGATTGGGCTACGCTTGAGAATCCTCCTGAATATCCGGGTTCTACCGATTTTCTGAGAGGTATGATGACCAGTCCTGAATTTCGTAAACAACTTCTTGAAACCCTGCTGCGGCATCTGAATACTACATTTGAAACCAACCGGCTAATATCCGTTATTGACAGCCTGCAACAACAGATACAACCCGAAATCAACCGTCATATTAACCGCTGGCTGGGTTATCATGGTTGGACATTTTACAGCGACCAAACCGGCTATATTGAAACCGGATGGCTTGAGAGTTATGACAAATGGCTGGTAAATGTTGAATCACTCAGACGATTTGCACGTTTAAGAAAAGGTTTCCTGCTTCAATACATTCATGACTACTTTGGCCTACAGAATCCGGTTGATCTTTCTTTCCGTGTAGTGCCACCGGATGCTGGCAGGATTATTATTGATAATCAATTGGTTATAAGAGATTCCGCAGATGCAACCTATTTTTCGGATCAGGAACTTAACCTGCGGGCTTTGCCAAATCCCCAATACCGGTTTGACCATGTTGAAATTAATACCAATCCCTTACTGGCAGGGGATACCATTAAATGGATAGGTAAAAATAACAGATGGTACTATCTGGATACAGGTATCTTTCCCGGTGATAATTGGTTTCAGCCTGATTACCAGATAACCGGATGGCTTGAAGGCTGTGGAATCCTGGGTTACCATGATCCGGATATCTGTACTATTATCTCTTTCGGAAATGATCCGACGCATAAAATTATTACGACATATTTCAGACATGATTTTGAAATAAAATCAAGTGGTCAATGGTCAAAAGTGATCATCGAACTTCTTAGGGATGACGGTGCTGTCGTCTATTTAAACGGACACGAAGTAATCCGTTCAAATATGCCTGCAACCAGCGGACCTGAAACATTAGCTGTCAATGCAGTTAATGCCCCGGATGAAACGAAATATTTTGTTTTTGAAATCGGGCCTGAATATCTGGTTGATGGTAACAATACGATTGCCGTTGAAGTTCACCAGGCAGATCCCTCCAGTTCTGATCTTATGTTTGATCTGTCAATACACGGGGTTGTTGGAACCTCCAATCCTGAAATATCTACTTCAGATATACCGGAATGGAGCCAGACTTTTAACTCTCAGACTAAGATTACTGCTTATTTTAATGAGGGAGGGCAAATTCCCGGGCTTTCAATTAATGAAGTACAACCGGTTAATGTGGATTTTTACCCCGACCGGCTGGGTAGCTATTCTGATTGGATCGAAATTTATAATCCCGGGGATGCTGCTGTGGATCTGGCAGGCCTCTATCTGACAGATAATCCTGATAACCCGGGTAAATATCGTATATCTGACCGGGATCCGGTAAAAACAATTATTCCGCCTAAAGGTTTTACCGTGCTTTATGCCGATGGGCGACCTTCACTCGGAGCAAATCACATCGGTTTTAAACTGACAGGTGAGGGTGAAATGGTGGGGATTTCAGCTAAGACAGCATCCGGGTTTGAATGGATCGATACCCTTTATTATCCGGTTGTTTTCCCGAATGCTTCTATGGGAAGATATCCTGACGGAACAGACCATTGGACCATTTTCGCCAACAGTCCCACTCCTGGTAAAACCAATACTAAAAGCAATGAAAATCCGACAAATCAGGATGTAATAATCTCTCAAAACTATCCCAATCCGTTTTCTGTGCAAACACAGATAGGATTGCTGGTAAAGAAAGAACATAATATTCAGGTTTGGATCAGAGATATCCATGGCAACAGTATTCGCCTTCT
>JAGHDB010000180.1 GCA_021160155.1 Bacteroidales bacterium
TCCCAGGGTTTTAAATGATATTCATAAAAACCATCATACCGGCCGCAGGCGACATAAGCCAGGTCTATGGCTGCCGATCCCAACCGGCGAACCCCGTGGCTCACCTCCATGAAAGTCTGAAGACTTTCCATGTAAGAGTCAATCAAACTGAAATCCGTGTATGGAAATCCGGTAGCAATTAACGCACTGCTGAGCCTGTTACAGGTACTTACCTGTATTCTTTGATTATTTAACCAGGCTCCGTTTCCCGAAGATGCGGCAAAACATTCATCCTGCACCGGATCATAAACCACACCGATGACCAATTCATCTTTATCCATTAAGGCGATACTGATACAAAAGGGGATAACTCCATGAATGAAATTAGTGGTACCATCCAACGGATCTATTATCCAGTTAAATCGCTCTCCTTTTTTTGTGGAAGTACCCTCTTCAGCAATGAAACCCGATTCGGGCAATAAATTCGAAAGAGCTTCAACTAGTTGATGTTCAGAAGATTTATCCACTCTGGTGACAAAATCCATTTGTCCCTTAACCTCAATCTGTAAATCCTGCATGGATCCAAGCTGGGATTTTAGGTATTGCCCGGTGGTTTTTGTCAGCGAGACGACTGACTCGGTCAGGGAACGATAGTCCATTTTCTTGTTTAATTTAAAGATTATCTGTTCTTTGCGTTAAGCAACACACCGGCCATCTTTTGGTCCTGCCTTTGTCTGGTAATGGTTACTTCCGCTTCATGGTGCAGCAGTGTTTCATCGAAAGGTACTGCCACTTCAACATAATTTTCACTCCATCCGGTCATGTGACCGTCTGGTAAAATATGCTCAAAGATAACGGTTTTGTCAGTTCCCGCCTGCGACAGGTAAAACTTGTTTTTTATTTTTGAGGCTAAATCGTGCATGATTCTGCTGCGTTCATGACGTACTTCGTGTGGTACCTGGTCAGGCAGCTCTGCAGCAGGAGTTCCGGGACGCTCGCTGTAGGTGAATACATGTAAATAGGAGAGCGGTAACGATTCAACAAATTCCCGGGTTTGTTTGAAATCATCATCGGTCTCCCCCGGAAATCCGACTATGAGATCGGCTCCAACAGAAGCATCAGGTAACAGTTCTTTGATACGATTGACCCGTTCACGAAATAAACCGGTGGCGTACCTGCGTTTCATCAATTTCAGGATTTTATCGGTGCCCGACTGCAACGGCAGGTGAAAATGGGGGGCTATTCGTTTTGATTCTGCAATAAACCGGATGAGGTCATTATTCAGGAGGTTCGGTTCAATAGAGGAGATTCGGAACCTTAATATTTGTTCTACCTGGTCAAGTTGTTGCAGGAGATTATAGAAGCTTTCTTTAGTGGAACGGCCAAAATCTCCTACATTCACTCCCGTAAGCACAATCTCACGTATTCCCTTCTTTGAGATAGTCTCAGCCTGAGTTATCAGACTGGCAATTGACGGGTTACGGCTTCTGCCTCTTGCCTTTGGTATCGTACAGTACGTGCATACATAATCGCATCCGTCCTGGATTTTCAGAAATGAACGGGTGCGCTCTCCCTCTGAGTGTGCCGGGTGAAAAGTAGTGTTGTCCATCACATGACCCACCTGAATGATCGGATCTTCCTGTTTTGTGTATGACCTTAAAAGAGCGGGCAGATTGAACTTTTCATGTGTGCCCAGAACCAGGTTAACCCCTTTCCATGATGCAACTTCAAGCGGATCTAACTGGGCCTCGCATCCCATGGCAACAATAATACCCTCCGGTGAACTTCTTATTGCCTTATGAATGGTCTGCCGGGTTTTCCGTTCGGCCGTACCGGTGACACTGCAGGTATGTACAATGGTTATATTCGCCTGGGTTCCGAATGGTACGCGCTGATATCCTTCAGACTCTAATACTCTTCCGATTTCAGAGCTTTCGGAGAAATTTAGTTTGCATCCGAGTGTATAGATAGCAACTGTTTTCAACTTGGGACCTGTCTAGATACAAACTTTACAATAAGTTACTGGCCAGTTCAGCCAGGTGGCTTCGTTCACCGTGAATCAGATTAATGTGGGTGAATACATCCTGACCTTTCAGTTTTTCAGTAAGATAGGACAAACCATTAGATTTTGTGTCCAGGTAAGGACTGTCAATTTGTTGCACATCACCGGTGAAAACAATTTTAGTTCCTTCACCAGCCCTGGTAATAATGGTCTTGACTTCATGGGGGGTCAGGTTTTGTGCCTCATCCACAATAAAAAAAACTTTACTCAGACTTCTTCCGCGGATGTATGCCAGGGGAGTAATCACCAGTTTTTCATCCTGAAGTAACTGATCGATCTTCAGAAATTCTTTGCTTCTCGGGTCAAACTGATGCCGGATGACCGAAAGATTATCAAAGAGTGGTTGCATATAGGGCTCAATCTTTTCGTGAGCATCTCCCGGAAGAAATCCCATGTCTCTGTTACCCAATGGAATAACCGGTCGTGCCAAATATATCTGATGGTAGTTCCTCCGCTGCTGCAAGGCTGCAGCCAGTGCCAGCAGAGTTTTACCCGTACCGGCTTTCCCTGTGATACTGACCAATTGGATATCGGGTTGAGTTAAAGCATCCAGTGTGATTGTTTGTTCGGCATTCCGGGGCTCTATGCCATAACATTTCTGTTTCTGAACCACATGGAGCGCATTGGTGCGGATATCATACATCGCAAGCGCAGTTGAATGATTCCCTTTCAGGATCATGTATTGATTGGCCTTGAACTCTACCGGATGGCTGAATTCTTCTAATGCAATGCCGTCGGTAGATTGGTATAGCTTATTGATCAGATCATCACTTATCTGGTCTATGACCGGTAACCCTTCATACAGATATTCAAGGTTATTAACCTGCCCGGCCAGATAATCCTGTGCCGTTAATCCCAATGCTTTAGCTTTGATTCTCAGATTGATGTCTTTGGTAACCAGGATTACCTGCTTGTCGGGATTCTTATGCCGTGCATAATCTGCTATGGCCAGGATTCGGTGATCGGGGATCCGCTCCTGAAATGATTCTTCCATTTCGCGAGAGAAGGGCTTGCCTGTTTCAATATATAAACGTCCCAGTCCCTTGCCCAAACTGATCCCTTCGGTAAATAGTGCTTCGCCGGCTAACCTGTCTAATTCCCTCACAAATTCACGGGCCTGAAAATTAATCAAGTCATTGCCTTTCTTGAATTTATCCAGTTCTTCGAGGACGGTAATCGGTAAAATGATGTCATTTTCTTCAAATTGGTAGATACATTTGTAGTCATGTAAAAGCACATTCGTATCCAGGACAAAAATTTTTTTAATAGCAACCATTGAATAAGAATTTTGAGTGGGTTAAGATACTAAACTATATTTGTATAACCTTCACAAAGAAATGAATTACAAAGAGACAACAGATTGGCTGTTCAGTCATCTCCCCATGTACCAGAGAGTGGGTAAAGCGGCCTATAAAGCTGATCTTGAGATCACACTGAAACTGGATAAATTAATGGGTCATCCACACCGTAAATTTCGTTCCATTCATGTGGCCGGTACCAATGGCAAAGGATCTGTATGCCATATGATTGCTTCGGTTTTGCAACAAGCCGGATATCAGACCGGTTTGTACACTTCACCTCATCTGAAAGATTTCAGGGAACGAATCAGAATTAATGGTCAACCGGTGAGCCAAAAAGAGGTGGTGAGTTTTGTTACGAAGTATCAAAGCGTTTTCGAGGAGTTACAACCCTCCTTTTTTGAGATGACCGTTGCAATGGCTTTTGAGCTGTTTGTGCAGAATGAGGTTGAAGTGGCTGTAATTGAAACCGGTATGGGCGGCAGACTCGACTCAACCAATATCATAGATCCTGAAATCTCGGTGATCACCAATATCGGGTTTGATCATACCGAATTTTTAGGTACCAGTCTCGGAAAAATTGCCGGCGAAAAAGCGGGTATCATTAAAGACGGTGTTCCCGTAGTAGTAGGGGAGAAAAACCGGCATACCCGCAAAGTTTTTGAAGCAATTGCCCGTGAACACCAGGCCCCCCTCTATTTTGCGAATGATTATTTTCAGATACCGGCCTCAATAGTGATTCCCGAAAGCAGACAGTATTTTCAGGTGAACCGGGGTGGCCGGATTGTTTTTCCCGAATTGTGGAGCGACCAGCTAAGCATTACCCAACGTAAAAATCTCCCCGTGGTTCTGGAAGTACTGGATCTAATGCGTATTCAGGGATGGTCCGTTCAGGATGACGACCTGTATAACGGACTGGCACGTGTGAAAGAGAATACCGGATTCAAAGGCAGATGGGAGGTGGTATCAAGAAACCCAATGGTTGTATTTGATACGGGTCACAATATTCATGGCATCCGGCAGGTCTTGTTGCAAATTCGCCAAACACGCTTCAAACAGTTGCATTTTGTATATGGAACAGTGGCAGATAAAAAGATTGATGATATTTTACGTATTCTTCCAAAGAAGGCAAAATATTATTTTACGCAGGCAGCTATACCACGTTCGCTGGATGTAAAATTGCTGGCTGCAAAAGCGGCTTTTTATGGATTAAAGGGATCAATTCATGAAACTGTAGCAGAGGCTGTTGTGGCGGCAAAAAAAGCTGCTGAGCCTGACGATCTGGTTTTGATAGGCGGAAGTACCTACGTGGTGGGGGAGGGGATGTAAAGGCAGAAGGCTAAGGTCCAAAGACTAAAGACTAAAGATATGGATATGATGAAGCTTGCCCGGGTTTTAGACCGGGAGGATCCGTTGGCGGGTTATCGTAATGAATTTGTAGCTGAAGATCCTAATCTGATTTACCTGGATGGGAATTCACTTGGCCGGTTACCGAAAAAAACAGTCGAAGTAATCAACCATACGATTACCGAAGAGTGGGGTAACAGATTGATCAGGGGATGGAACGAAGAGTGGATGGGAGTGACTGACAGGATGGGTGCGAAGATTGCCCAACTGATTGGTGCCCGGCCGGATGAGGTAATTCTCACCGATACAACTTCTGTTAACCTGTTTAAACTGGCTTATGCCATACTGAAATTACAGGAATCCAGGCGTCAAATCGTAAGTGATGAATTGAATTTTCCTTCTGACCTCTATATTTTGCAGGGGCTGGCGGATATTTTTAATCAAGGGCATATCATCAAATTGGCTCGGAGTGAGGATGGAATTACTATTCCCGAAAATTCTCTATTAAACCTGGTTAATGCTCATACTGCCCTCGTAACAGTGACACACGTTTGTTTTAAAAGCTCTTTTATGTATAATATGGAAACCGTTACACGCCGGGTTCATGGCCACGGTGCTATGATTATCTGGGACTTAAGTCATGCGACGGGCGCGGTTCCGGTTGATCTGAATGGTTCGCACGCAGATATGGCAGTAGGATGCACCTATAAATATCTCAATGGCGGACCCGGCTCGATTGCCTATTTATACGTCAGAAAAGATTTACAGAAACAGTTATTCAATCCCATCCGGGGTTGGTTCGCCGATGCCAATCCTTTTGAGTTTCAACTGGATTTTCGCCCTGCCAATGATATCCATCGCTTCCAGGTTTCTTCGCCTCCAGTTCTGTCTGCCAAAGCCATTGAACCGGGTGTTGACCTTCTGCTGCATGCAGGGATGGGTGCTGTTCGGAAGAAAAGTGTCCGGCTGACTCAATACCTGATTGACTGTTTTGATAAATGGCTGAAACCTGTTGGTTTTTCGTTAGGATCTCCACGGAATCCCGACTACCGGGGTTCACACGTATCCATCCGGCATTCTGAAGCTTTCAGGATCAGCCAGGTATTAATCCATCCGCCGGATGGTGAAGTAATCATCATACCGGACTTCAGGGCTCCGGATAATATACGGCTCGGACTGGCACCGCTGTATAATTCTTTTGAGGAGGTATGCCGCACTATGCTTCGGATCAGGGAGATTGTAGATAAAAAGTTATATGAACAGGTATCACCGGATCCGGGCAAAGTGACCTAATAGGATACTCCTAATCGTTCCAATGTCTGAATGACATATGATTTTTTGAATTCCAAACGATCAATTTTCGGTTCATACATGGTCTGAAACAGTGCTTCACAAGCTGCTTCATACGATAATCCACTAAAATGCTCCACAATACGGGTAGCCCGGTCGATCAGCTTTTTATTGGTCGCGTCTACCTGGATCATCCAGTTACCGCTGATCCGGCCCAACAGTGCCATGGTTGCTGTAGATACTGTATTCAGGATCATTTTAAGTGCCAGGTGGTGGAACAGGTTTATCGAGGTTTCTGACAGAGATACCGGAAGAGGTATAAATTTTGGGTTTAACACCTCGTCCGGAGAGTCCCCTATGGTGATCCATACCTGTTTTTTGTACCTGTTTGCATCAGAAAGGCCGGCGGTTTGAGTTGATTTGACGGATTCATTATTCATCCGTATGGTGATCAATACCGATTCGGTGGATACATACCGGGAGGGATCAGGTTCATTGCCGATCCGGTATTTCAAAATATCTTCCCGGCTTAGCTTTGGAGCTGATTTAATAATTGAGCGGTCGGCTCCCATTTTCTGATAATCCGCTGCGGACCAGGAAAGACCCCTTGGGGGACGCTTAAGAATATACTCCCAGGTTTCAGGAGTTGAATAATGGGGATGCTTGACAAATGCCCAGGAATCAGGACCGTTCAGGTCTTCATCATTCCTGAATGGAGGGATCATAAATGTGGGGGTCCGTTCTGTTGTATCAGACAGAATATCAAGAAGGTAACAATCAGCAGAAGAGAAAACCAGTCCACATCTTCGGTATAAGTGGGCAGCCAGTTGGACCAACCCTGAGTACACTTTAGA
>JAGHDB010000297.1 GCA_021160155.1 Bacteroidales bacterium
AAGTAAATGAAATAATTCCATTTTTAGTTCCCGGGTCTGAGGATCTGATCTACAATTCGTCCTCCCTGTGTGCCGCCTCCCGGGCCGAGTTCAATGGTTTTGGAGGCTGCTGCGGTCAGCAACGGTTCGTGGGTGATACAGACAATGGTATTGCCTGCTTCAATCAGTTCATTGAATAGTTTAATCAGTGGAATAATATCTTTGGGATGTAATCCGCTGGTGGGTTCGTCAAGGAGGATAAGTGTTTTGTCGCCGGTTTTGTCTGACAATCCGGAGACCAGTTTCAGCCGTTGCAATTCACCGGTGGATACTGTGTTTAACAAACGGCCGCTGGTCAGGTGTCCGAGGCCGGTTTTATGTAGAAGTTCGAGAATGGATCCGGTCTTTGATTGAGATTTGCCCGGGAGATGTGCATCGAAAAATCCGGATAATTGATCAAATGAAATTTGCAGCGCATCGTAAACGGTTTTGCCGTCTATTCGTATTTCAAGTATTTCATCCCTGAAACCGCTGCCTCCGCAACGTTCGCAGGGAGAGATAAAATCATTGAAAAAATCCATGCTGACCCGAATGAATCCGGTGCCTTCACATGCCGGGCAGCGGCTGTTTCGTGAACCGGGGGTAAAATGGGATGATTTATAACCCCGTTCTTTACTCTCATTTGAATTCGCAAAGATCCCGGCTATGATCTTTGATATCCCAAGCATGCTGCCCACGGTAGCTTTATATCCTTTCCCCGGTAAGGGTTGCTCGATATAAATCAGACCGGTGAAGTTCTCAATGCCGGAGATTTTTTTACAAAACACGGGTTTACCTGAAGTATAGCTGTTGTAAATAACCCTGTCGAGCAGACTGGTTTTACCGCTGCCGCTTACTCCCGTGATCACGGATAATATTCCCGAAGGGATTTCCAAATTAATATTTTTAAGGTTATTAGCATGTGCTCCGGTAATTTTCAGTCCTGCTCCGGCATCTCCTGCCCTTTGAATTTTCAGGGTACTTTTAAATCCGGTAAAAGCATATCCTTTTGTGTTTCCCGAGTAGAGGAGTTGTCCACCCTGCATCCCGGCTCCGGGACCCAATTCTATGGTATAATGTGATTTTTCAAGCAGCGCCGGTGAGTGCTCCACCATGATAACACTATTCCCGTGCTGATTCAGATGGAGGATAAGATCACTGATGCGACGGGTATCTTTGGGGTGCAGACCAAAAGAGGGTTCGTCAAGAATATAGGCTGCTCCGGTAAGCGGTGCCCTTGCCAGTCCGGCAATTTGCAAACGTTGAAATTCACCGCCTGAAAGTGTGCCTGTGATCCTGTCGGTTGCAATATATCCCAGTCCTGCTTGCTGTAAAGCCTTCAGACGTGTGGTAATATTATCCTGAAAAGCCTGTGCAACCTTTTTTTCCAAACCTGACTCAAAGCGACTGCTGAAATAGTCGGTAAACCATACTAAGGCATTATCGGGGGTCATTGCGGTAAGCTGTCCGATATGCAGATTATGAATTTTATATTGCAGTATCCCGGGCTTAAGTCTGAAACCATGGCAGTGGGCACATTCGATATGTTTCATTAAATCCAGCATGGCTTCGCCCCGGGCATCGGCATGTTTGCGAATGTATTCGGTTTCAACAAGTTGTAAAAATCCGGGCCAGGTAGTTTTAAGTTTATAAACCCCATCGTGTGTGCCGCGTTTAAATTTCCAGTTCACATCAAATATCTCATCTCCGCATCCGTTCATTGCGATATCTTTTGCTTTATCGTCCAGATCCCGGTAGGGGATAGAATAATCTATCCCGTATTTCATCCCGGCAGTCAGCAATGCTGCTACATATTGTCCGTAGGGATCGGCATAAAATCGGCCGGTTTTGGTGCCATTCAGGGCACCGTTAATCAGCGGTTTTTCAGGGTTTGTGACCAGTTTATCTGCATCACAAACCGTAAGTGTACCCAGCCCCTTGCAAACCTGACAGGCTCCTTCTTCGCTGTTAAAAGAGAAAGCGGTTGATAACGGATGTTTGCTGTCGGATTTGGATTTTGCCAGTCGGCTGAACAGTAAACGATACAGATCATACAGTCCTGTATAGGTAGCGATGGTGGAGCGGGGATTTTTTACGGGATTTTTTTTCCGGATTGAGATTGCAGGAATTATTCCATGGCTTTCTCTCATGACCGGGATGCCGGCTTTTATTGTGAATTGCCTGATATGGGAGGACATTCCTTCAAGAAATTTTCGCTGGCTTTCAGCAAACAGGGTTCCGTAAACCAGGGATGATTTTCCGCTGCCTGATACTCCCGTGACTGCTGTGATAGCATCTACCGGGAATGTTGTATTGATATTTTTCAGGTTATTGGTTTCTACTCCGGTTAACCGGATAGGAGCTTCGATGGTTTCCCGGCTGCATGGATGGTTAAATGTTCTCTGTGCCGAGGCATCCCTGGACAAAAATTTCCGGAGTTCGGATGCGGTAAGGGATTTGGGATGATTGATTAAATCCCGCACGAAACCTTCTGCGACAATATTACCACCCTCCCCGGCACTTCCCGGTCCCAGGTCAACCATCCAGTCGGATTGGAGAATAAAAGAGGGGTCGTTCTCGATACAAAGCAGGGTATGGCCTTTGCCGGTCAGTTTTCTCAATGCTTTCAGCAGGATCTCCACATCAGCCATATGCAGGCCGGATGTGGGCTCATCCAGAATATACAGGGTATGGCCTTTTGCAGAACGCGAAAGTTCGGTTGCAAGTTTTACGCGCTGTGCTTCACCGCCGGACAGGGTAGTGGATGGTTGTCCGAGTTTCAGATAACCCAGTCCGAGTTCTGACAGTATTCCTGTTATGGCCGTGATCTTTTTTTGCCCTTTAAAAAAGCGGTCAGCTTCATCTACAGTCAGTTCAAGAATGTCAAATATATTCAGGCCGTTATATTTTATTTCAAGTGTTTCGTCGGTAAACCGTTTGCCCTGACACACCTCGCAAACCACTTCCACGTTTCCGAGAAAATGCATCCCGATTTGTTGAACTCCTGCTCCGCCACAGCTTTCACACCGTCCGCCTTTGACAACAAAAGAAAACTGTCCTTTTTTATATCCTCTTTGATGTGATTCCGGCAGTGAGGCCAGCAGGTCGCGTACATGGTCGGATAGCCCTGTATAAGTTGCAGGATTACTTTTCGGTGTGCGTCCGATCGGTGAAGAATCCACATGGATTATTTTGCTGAAAATTTCAGTTCCGCCGGTTTTTCCTCTGATGGTGTTTTCAAGCATAAAATCCACCAGGCTGGTTTTACCGCTTCCTGAAACTCCTGAAATTACATTCAGGGCATGGATCAGAAAGTGTGGGGAGATGCCCCGGAGATTGTTCTTACCGGCATGTCCGGTGGTAAACCAGGAAGGGTTCTCAGGCCGGGTTATTTCAGGCAGGTTATTAATTTTTTCAGTGAGATATTTTTTGGTAAGACTGTCGGGTTGCGGTTGATTAAAGAAGGTTTCTGCCTGACCGTTATAAAGAATTTTACCGCCTGCTTTTCCGGCTCCCGGACCGATATCGATGATCCAGTCGGCTTCACGGATACTTTGTTCGTCATGATCGACCAGTATAACGGTATTTCCGTTACGTACTAACGAGCGCAGTACATCCAGCAGGTCACGATGTTCTGAAGGATGGAGTCCGGCACTGGGTTCATCCAGAATATACAGCACATTTCGCAGATCACTGGCTGCCTGATTGGCCAGGCGGATACGTTGTGCTTCACCACCGCTAAGTGAAGGGGATTCCCGGTTTAGTGAAAGATGCCCCGCGCCCAGTTTCATCAGCAGGGTGGTGCGTCTGAGAATGGCTTCCCGTACCGGTTCAACCAGGGATAATTCATTTTTCCCCACTTTGAGTTCCCTGAAAAATGAATGGATCTGTTTGATACTCATTTCTGAAAAAGCCGAAATATCCCTGTTCCAGAGTTTAACTGACAAAGCTTGTTCATTCAGCCGTTTTCCTCCGCATTGTGTACAGGTGTGGGTACGGGCAAAGCGCATGATATTCGGGTTCCGTTCACGTCGCAGGATCTCTTCCATCACCGTGAGGATCCCTTTGTAATAACCTTTCTCGCGTGGTTTAGCCGTGATACCGGTCCAACGTAACCGCGATTCAAGAGGATGCTTGCCAAACAACACCTTGATCTTTGTTGAGCCGTTCAGTACTACATTTTTCTGCTCCCGTGTTAAATCCTGCCAGGGAATATCCACGCTAAAACCCTCTGCACGGCATACCTGGTCAAGTACATCCATCGTAACCTGCGAATAGACAATATAATTATTGAGGGTGGTCAGTACAAAAGCTCCTTCGCGTATGGTCTTGGCGGGATCTCCGATAAGCAGGTCCGGATCAATATGATCCTGTACGCCCAAACCTTTGCAGGCAGGGCAATATCCGTCGGGAAGATTGAAAGAGAACAAGCTGCGGTATGGGTGCAGACCGGGGATATCCGATTTACCAAGCCGGGCAAAGAGCAATCTCAGCAGGTCGTATAGTTCGGTCAGTGTACCTACGGTGGAGCGCGGGTTGCGAACCACATGATGCTGGTCAATAGCCATAACCGAAAATAAGCCTTCTATTAATGAGGCTTTTGGGCGCGAAGGTTTGGCCTGAAGGTATCTGCCTCCGACGAAATTTTCAAGGAACAGGCGTTGTCCTTCGGCACACAATACATCATAAACCAGACTGGTTTTGCCGCTTCCCGAAACACCTGTTACTGCAATGAGCTGATAATGAGGAATGCGAAGTGAAACATTTTTCAGATTGTTCTCCTGTGCATTCTCAATGATAATTTCTCGCATATCTTAAATTCAGGGTACAAGTCAATGCAGCTTAATTTAGTATTCAGGTTTTTTGGTAAGTATGGATCAGGCATGCACCTGTAAACCATTTTGAGTTTACTTCGAACGGAATTTTCACATACCCCAACTCCGTAAAATGTTCTCTGCAATTGATCTCAATTTTTAATCTCATGTTTTGAACCGGGGAGGATTCAGAGAGAAATCTGTACGTCAGTTTATTGCTGATTAACGTTTTTTTGTATCTGGTGAGTTTCCGGAAATTTCCGTTTCTCCCGAATGTCTGCGCGAATATACGTTTTTTAATGCTTTTCGCAGACAATCAGATTATTTTTTGATTTTGATTTCCATTCTTCAACCGGAACCCGTGTCGAAGAGTTATGTCGCAAGATGAGCATATGAGAACGATGTGACCTTAGATTTCACAAGGCCTGGAAAACCCACGGATAATCCGTGTATTGAGTCGTTTAACGGAAGCTTCCGGTATAAGTGTTTACACACGAATTGGTTCCTTTCGATGGATGATGCCAGAGAGAAAATAACAGAGTGGAAGAATGAATATAACAGCTTTCGACCTCACAGTTCATTAGGGGATTTAACTCCGGAAGAGTTCATCGAAAAGCAGCAAAAAAAGCCCGAAATTTCTACTTTAGGGTGTTGCTAAAAAGGGGAGGAACTCAACCTCAACGGGGAGGACCTCACTTCGATGAATTATATTTTACTAACTTTTCCCAATCAATAGAGCCGTCTTTATTGCAGAAGTTTAGTGAGAAGTC
>JAGHDB010000012.1 GCA_021160155.1 Bacteroidales bacterium
ATTCTGACCGGTATAATATTGTACCTGTTCGGAACCGGTCCGATCCGTGGTTTTGCCACCACTCTTGTGATCGGTATTTTTACTTCACTATTTACCGCCATCTTTATTACACGTCTGATTTATGAGCGTTGGTTTGAAAAGGAGCGATCGGTATCATTTGGTAATAAACTGACCCGTAATACCCTGAAAGATGCACATGTGAATTTTCTGGGTAAGCGTAAAATCTTTTACATCATATCAGGTACCCTGATTGCAATCTCGCTGATATCACTCGCATTTAAGGGACTTAAATTAGGTGTGGACTTTTCGGGGGGGCGGACTTATGTAGTTCGCTTTGACCAGCCGGTAATCCCCGAGAATGTTTCAAAAGCGCTTACCGCTACTTTTGGAGATGCTCCCGAAGTAAAAACATTCGGACCGTCAAATCAGGTTAAAATTACGACCAATTATCAGATTGACAGTAATGATCCTAAAGCTGACAGTATAGTGGAGCAGGCATTGTACCAGGGTTGTAAAGCTTTTATTCCTGATACTACTTCAGAGAGCACATTTTTGTCTGATCGTTACAGGCAAAGTAGCGAACTGGTCGGGCCAACCATTGCTTCTGACATTATCCGGGCGGCAATTTTAGCTATAACCCTGGCTCTTATCGTTATTTTCCTCTATATTCTGATACGGTTCAGAAACTGGCAGTACGGACTGGGTGCTGTGGCAGCATTATTCCATGATGTGATTATTACATTGGGTATTTACTCATTGTTTTACAGTATTATGCCCTTTTCCCTGGAGATTGACCAGGCGTTCGTGGCGGCCATACTGACCATCGTGGGGTACTCGATCAATGACACGGTAATTGTGTTTGACCGTGTAAGAGAATTCATCCATCTGTACCGAAAACGTGATCGAAAAGAGATCATTAATCAGGCTGTAAATGCTACCCTGAGCCGGACCATCAATACCTCAATGACGACCTTTTCGGTATTGCTGGCGATTTTTCTGTTTGGCGGAGCTTCCATTCGCGGATTTATTTTCGCGATGATGGTTGGAGTAGTTGTCGGAACATACTCTTCAATTTTTGTAGCTACCCCCATTACCTATGACCTGGATTTTACGAGAAAGAAACGTAAATAAAAGTAATTCATGCACCCTCAGTTGTTGTTCATCAGCGGGCCTGAGATCATCATCGCTTTTCTGGCCGTGCTGTTACTGTTCGGTGCTGATAAAATTCCCGGGTTTGCCAGAGAACTAGGTAAGGGAATTAGAGAATTTCGCCGTGTTACCGGGGAGATCAAACGTGAATTTGAAGAATCAACCGAGGAGGTAAAAAAAGATATTGACGACATTCAATCCGATGTAAAAGAGACCACTGAAGAGATGACCGGTGAATTCAGAAGTTATATAGATGACTCTGATGTGGTACAGGATCTGAAAGACGTGAATAAAGACCTCAAAGGTTAAAATCCCTTTACCGATCCTGTTTTTATATGAATATCCTGTTATTACTTGGTGGATTTATCGCCTTGCTGCTGTCGGGTGATTTACTGGTGCGGGGCGGTGTCTCCCTTGCCGGTCATTTCAGGGTGTCAAAACTGGTTATCGGGATGACCGTAGTGTCGCTTGGTACATCTGCCCCTGAACTTGTTGTTAGTTTGCAATCGGTATTTTCAGGTCATTCTGATATATCCATCGGTACTGTGATCGGATCCAATATGAGTAATATCGGATTTATTTTAGGGATGGCAGTAATGATACTACCCATGACCGTGAGCCGCATTACTGCCAGGCGGGATGCTCCGGTAATGTTTTTAGCGACCGTCATGCTGTTTGTATTTGTCCGGAACGGGTTACTTGATCGATCAGAAGGCATTGTGTTTGTGATTTTATTGGTAGGATACCTGGTTTTTTCTATCGGGGATTCCCGCCGGATACACCGGAAAGAGCCTCAAAACCAAATAATCCCCCATTATGTTCTTTGGAAAAGTATTTTACTGGTTTTGGCAGCCATAATTGGTTTGCGGTATGGTGCGCAATGGCTGGTCAATGGGGCAACTGGTATCGCCCGGCAGATAGGAATCAGTGAATATGCCATCTCACTGACTGTGGTGGCTGTAGGTACCAGTTTGCCGGAACTGGCTACTTCGTTGGTAGCAGCCATAAAAAAGGAAAACGATATCTCAATCGGCAATATTATTGGTTCCAATCTTTTTAATATCTGGGGGATTTTGGGGATTACCGCGTCATTCAGACCAATAAATATTAACGCCAGAGTGAGCCATATTGATATTTACTGGCTTCTGGCCATTTCGGCTTTGCTTTTGCTCTTCATGCTGCTGAAAAAACGGATCAAAATCAACCGGGTTGAAGGGGCAGTACTATTTACCGGTTATCTTCTTTATCTCGTTTTTGTATTTGTCTGAATCCGGTTAGAATGCCTTAACTTTTTTTAACAAAACAACCGATTGAACCGCTATTTAAGAGCTATAATCCCGATTAAATAATCCTTACATTTGCGGCAAAAGAGAAGGTATGATAAAGTTTTCAGTTTGGATGTTGCTGGGTTTGTTTCTGGCCAATAATTTGATGGCTTCGGATGTAAAACGGCAACTTTCAGCTATTCGCACTCAATCACATATTAAAGTGGATGGCAGGTTAGATGAACCGGAGTGGAAAGATGCTCCGGCAGCTACCGATTTTACAACTTACTCTCCTACCATGGGCATGCCGGCTGCGCAGCGATCTGAAGTCCGGGTAATTTACAATGACAATGCCATATATATCGGAGCGTATCTGTATGATGATCCCGATAGTATTATGACAGAATTCACCAAAAGAGACGGGCTCTGGGGAGGAAATTCAGACCGGTTTAAAGTGACCCTGAATCCATACAACGATGGACAGAATCTGTTCCAGTTTGAAGTGAGTACGGCAAATGTGCAGGCTGACAGCAAGAAATCTGTCAGCAATGGAAAACATGACAGAATGATGCGTTTTGGCGACTATTCCTGGGATGCGGTATGGAGCAGCAAAGTGCGGATTGCCGATGACGGTTGGGTGGTTGAGATCGAGATTCCTTATGCAGCCATTCGTTTTCCCAAAGAGAAGGTACAAACCTGGGGAATCAATTTCTGGAGGGATGTTCGCCGTACGCGTGAAACATCCGTTTGGAATCCGGTTGACCGTTCTTATGCCGAGGAGAGTCAAACCGGAGAACTGGTCGGGATCAATTCGATTAAAGCACCGCTTCGTCTGGAACTCTATCCGTTTGCCGCGGGATACTATCAATTCAGTCCGGATGGGAAAGGGGCCAGTTACGCGGCCGGGATGGATTTGAAATACGGTCTCAATGAAGCATTTACGCTTGATATGACATTGATCCCCGATTTTGGGCAGCGGAAATCGGACCAGGTAGTGCTTAATCTGACTCCCTATGAAGTTAAATACAGGGAAAACCGTGCTTTCTTTACAGAAGGAGTGGAGTTGTTTAATAAAGCCGGATTATTTTATTCACGACGAATCGGACGGCGTCCCGAAGGATATTATAATGTGTACGGTCAGATGAATGAAGATGAAGAGATTGTTAAAAACCCTGGCGAAGCCCGTTTGATCAATGCAACAAAAATATCAGGAAGAAACAGCCGGAATCTGGGTATCGGGGTTTTTAATGCCATGACGGCAAATACCTATGCCACAGTTGCCAATGCCGAAGGTGAAACCCGGAAAATCCTGACGGATCCTTTCAAAAATTATAATATGATTGTGCTCGACCAGATTATCGGGCGTCACTCTTTTGTAAACCTGACCAACACCAACGTTTTGACACCTTCAAGCACCCGGATGGCTAATGTTACCGGACTGACATTCAGGATGATGGATAAGAATAACCTGTACGGTTTCAAAGGGCAGGGGGTATTGAGTATGAAATTTGATTCGCTCAGTATGCAACCTGTGACGGGATACTCGAGTAATTTTGGTTTTGGTAAATATGGTGGGGCGTTAACGGTCAATTATGACCTGAACATGATTTCAGATACCTATGATCCGAGTGATATGGGCTATCTCAGGACCAACAACCAGATTACTCATGACGTAGTTTTGTCATACCGGATATTACAACCATTCTCTGTTTTTAACTCCATCTCCAATACCTTGATGATAGGATATGATTGGCTTTATAATCCCTATCGATTTATGCGGATCGGTGGACGGTTAATGACCCGTGCCACGTTTAAAAATTTCTGGGATTTAAACCTCAGTCTGGTTACCGACCCTGTACAACGGCATGACTATTATGAACCCCGCGTGCCCGGGTGGTATGTGATCCGGCCTGCCTATTACCGGATTGACGTGGGCGGAAGCACCGATTACCGGAAAAAAGTGGCTCTGCAATTGAGTTATCGTCATACGTGGACAACCACCGATGAACGGAGTTGGGAAATTTCTTTCATGCCTCGTGTACGATTCAATGATAAATTATCTGTTTACCCGCGTGTTCAGGTTGAAAAAAACAGCCATGAGATCGGTTACGCAGGTTACTTGAATGAGGATTCAATTTTATTTGGTAAAAGAGATGTAATCCGGGTAACCAGTTCGTTAATGGGATCTTATGTGTTCAACAACAAAGCGGTGATCAGTTTGTCAGTAAGACATTACTGGTCTGCAGTCAATTACCTGCAATATTTCCTGCTCCAGACTGATGGTACGGTTAATCCATATTCTGACTATGACGGTAACAGTGATTACAACTTCAATATTTTTACCGTGGATTTGGAATATGCCTGGAACTTTGCTCCCGGCAGTTATTTGACGGCAGTGTGGAAAAATAATATTTACAATTCAGGATCGGTTGAAGCGAATCAATTTTTGGGGTATTGGGACAATCTGACCGGTACGGTTGTGTCACCGCAAACCAATTCATTTTCAATAAAAGTTACTTATTATTTGGATTATCACCGATTTGTACGAAAGTTTGCACCGTGATGGAGGTTAAAAATATTACCAAATTTTTCGGTTCGCTACAGGTGCTGAAAGGGATTTCACTCCAGGTGGAACAGGGAGAGATCCTGACTATTATGGGCCCGAGCGGTGCAGGGAAAACCACCCTGTTACAGGTAATGGGAACACTCAGCCGGCCTGACTCGGGTGCAATACTTTTTCAAGGTGAATCTGTTACGGGTTTGGATGATCGTGCTCTTGCTATTTTCAGAAACAGGCAACTCGGTTTTGTTTTTCAATTTCATCACCTGTTGCCGGAGTTTACCGCTCTGGAAAATGTTTGTATGCCGGCCTTTATTGCCGGAGTTTCCAAAAGTGAAGCCGAAGAGAGGGGAAAAGAATTATTGGATTTTCTTAATCTGACTGAACGGATTCATCACAAACCAGGAGAATTGTCAGGTGGCGAACGTCAGCGGGTTGCGGTAGCGAGGGCTTTAATGAATCAACCCGGGTTGATTCTGGCGGATGAACCTTCGGGCAATCTGGATTCGGAGAATCAGCGGGAACTTCATAAATTATTTTTCCGTCTGAGGGATGAACTGGGGCAGACTTTTGTGATTGTGACACATGATGCAAATCTGGCACAATTATCAGACCGTGTGTTAACACTTCGTGACGGGTTGATTATCCACGATTCAGCCAGCTAATGTCGAATGATTGGTTTCAATTCAAGCAATTTTTAATCAGGCAGGACCATACTGCCATGAAGGTAGGAACGGATGGCGTACTATTAGGGGCCTGGGCGGTATATGGCGGGGTCAGACGGGTGCTTGATATTGGTACAGGAACCGGATTAATTGCACTGATGACGGCACAGCGTGCACCTCATGCCCGGATTGATGCTATTGAACTGGATCAGGATGCTTTTTTACAGGCTGCTGAAAATGTTGCCCGATCACCATGGTCTGACCGGATCCGGGTGATTCATGATGATTTTTTATCATGGAGTCGCAATTCCGGAGAGCGGTATGATCTTATTTTGTGCAATCCGCCCTATTTTAAATCTTCCGGCCGGATTACCGACCGCTCACGTCAAAGAGCCAGACAGGATGACACTTTGCCGCTTAACCGTTTGATTCGACAGAGTGCCGGATTATTGACAGCCACGGGAACTGTATATCTGATTATTCCACATAGCCGGTTTCATGAAGCAGTAGAAATAACCGCAAGAGCAGATCTCAACATTACCCGGATACTTAAAGTTAAGGGCACACAAAGCAGTCAGGTCAAAAGGGTTTTAGTTGCTCTTGAAAAAAAATTCAGCCCTGTTGAAGAAAATGAGTTAGTTCTCCACGACGTGGATCAGTCTCGTTTTTCAGATGCCTACCGGCAGTTAACGATGGATTTTTATCTGGATACCGATGTTAAAGGTCGATGATCTCTTCGGTGAATTTAATACCCAGTTGTTCAAGTTTATTTAGGATTGGGAGATACAGATCGGGTGTATTGGGGATTCTGACGCCGGTTGCCCGGATTGAGCCGTTAAGCAATAAAGAGGCAGCGATTGCAAGAGGACTTCCTACGGTAATGGCCATGGCAGTATGGACCTGATCTTTACCGGTTACCACCAATGAAGACCTCCATTCATGTTTTCCGTGACTGTCTTGATATTCAATAAGATGCTGCATTACAATCATATCTTTGTCTTCGGGTTGAAACATCCATTTGCCGGTCAGTATCTTTTGCAGAATTTGTGCAGGAGTAG
>JAGHDB010000135.1 GCA_021160155.1 Bacteroidales bacterium
AGATGGGTCTGCAGGAAAACACCATCGGAGTGGCCCCGGTGGGTTGCTCTGTGCTGGCATATGATTTTATGAATGTGGATATGCAGGGTGCCGCCCACGGTCGGGCACCTGCAGTGGCTACCGGTATTAAGCGATGCTGGCCGGATAAGCTGGTTTTTACTTATCAGGGCGATGGTGACCTGGCCGCTATCGGAACCGCCGAAACCATCCATGCATGTAACCGTGGCGAACTGATCACCATTGTTTTTATTAATAACGGGATTTATGGAATGACCGGGGGCCAGATGGCGCCAACCACACTTGAAGGGATGAAAACATCTACAAGCCCGTACGGTCGTGAGATACACTCCATGGGTAACCCGATCAAAATGACCGAATTGGTTGCCCAGTTACCGGGTACTTATTATGTAACCCGTCAGTCGGTACATACTCCCCGAAATGTGAGACGTACTAAAAAAGCGATCAGAAATGCTATTCAGGTTCAGCTGGATGGGAAAGGACTCTCCTTTGTTGAGATTGTATCCAACTGTAATTCAGGATGGAAAATGACACCGGTGCATGCCAACGAATGGATGGAAGAAAATATGTTTCCTTTTTATCCACTAGGTGATATTAAAGTGGACGGAAAATTGGTAAATGAATCAAAAACTCAAGCGAAATGACTGAAGAGATCATCATAGCCGGATTCGGAGGGCAGGGGGTATTATCGATGGGGAAAATCCTTGCCTATTCTGCAATTATGCAAAACCAGGAAGTCAGCTGGTTTCCATCATACGGTCCTGAAATGCGGGGCGGAACAGCCAATGTTACGGTTATTCTGAGCGACGACAGGATCAGTTCACCGGTTCTCCGGGTGTATGATACGGCCATTATTCTGAATCAGCAATCGATGGATAAGTTTGAATCTGCTGTCAAACCGGGGGGATTGCTTCTTTATGACAGCAACGGAATCACCCGGAAACCTGAGCGTAAAGATATCAGGGTTTGGAAAGTAGATGCGGCAGAGGAGGCAACCAATATGGGTAACAAACGGATTTTTAACATGATCGTGTTGGGGGCTTTTCTGAAAATCAAACCGATTGTTCAAATGGAAAACGTCCGGAAAGGGCTTGAAAAATCAATACCGGCAAGATACCATGACCTGTTTGATATGAACCAGGCGGCCATCAGGCGCGGTGAGGAGATCGTATACCAGGAGCAGGATTATTCAAAGTAGGTATTGTCCCGGTGCTGTTTGACCAGTATCCGGTGCAATACCCCCGGGCAACATCGTTTTAAATATATTCCGAGGATCTCTTTTCCTCCAATATAAATCTCCTGTCTGCCTTTTTTTACTCCCCTGAGAATGCGTCCGGCGAGTTTCATTGGGTCCATACCCTCTTCCTGGGTCCGGTTCATGCGATTAAACCGTTCGCCACTGGCAGTTAATGCATTATATGATATCCTTGTGCGAATATAACCCGGACAAACGATCGTGATGCCTACTCCCGTGCCATCCAACTCTACCCTCAGGCTGTCGTAAAAGCCATGCAGGGCATGTTTGCTTGCTGCATAAGCTGTCCGGCCTGATGTGCCGGTTTTACCGGTTACACTTGAAGTAACAATCACCTGTCCTGAACCCTGACGAATCATTTCAGGAACTACGGATTTAGTCAGGGCAATCGATCCGAAATAATTGATCTCCATCACTTCACGGTCAATTGACAAGGGAGATTCAAGAGCCATGGCCCGTGTGCTGATGCCGGCATTATTAAAAAGAAAATCGATGCTGCCAAACCGCTCTGTTACCTGCCGGGTAAGTTTTTTAAAAGAACCGGTCTCTTTGATATCCATAGGAAGGATAAGGTATTGGTCTTCTGCAAGTCCGGATGTTTTAGCAACACGAATCAGTTCATCTTTTCTGCGTGCCGAAAGAACGAGCCGGGCTCCCTTTACGGCACATGCATAGGCCAGTGCCTCTCCAATACCGGATGAAGCCCCTGTGATCCAAACTACTTTATTAATCATTTGTATTATTTTCTGGATGATACTTTTCGCCTTCAACCTGTAAATGTATTACCTTTGTTTGGTTTTGAAATAATACAATGAGCGAGAAAGTAATTAGCGGAATTCAACAAATCGGTATCGGCGTACGCGATGTAAATATTGCATGGAACTGGTATAGTCGTTTTTTCGGAATGGATATCCGTGTGTTTGAAGAGGAAGCTTCGGCAGATTTTATGCTTCCTTATACCGGTGGACAACCGCGAAGAAGACATGCCGCCCTTGCTTTTAACCTTCAGGGTGGGGGTGGTTTTGAGATCTGGCAATATAAAGGTCGCGAACCTTTGCCGGCTGTTTTTCCGGTACAATTGGGAGATATCGGGATCTTTGCCGCCAAAGTCAAATCCAAAGATATTACGGCCAGCTATCACTGGCTGAAATCCGAAGGTGCCGAACTGCTAGGTGAGGTTACTACCACACCGGGAGGCAAACAGCACTTTTTTGTAAAAGATCCGTTTAATAATATTTTTGAAGTGGTTGAAGCCAATTCATGGTTCACAGACGACCGGAAACTGGGTGGCGGAACGTATGGCGCGATCATCGGGGTTTCACGTATCGACAGGGCCCGGATTTTTTATTCAAAAATCCTGGGCTATGATACGGTAGAATATGATGAAACCGGCCGTTTCGATGACCTCAACGGGTTACCCGGGCAGGATCATGAATATCGCCGTGTATTACTCTCGCACAGCCAGAGAAGAATGGGGGGATTCAGCCGGCTGTTGGGTGACAGTCAGATTGAACTGGTGGAGGTAAAAGACCGTACGCCGGAGTTTATCTTTAAAAACCGTCTGTGGGGTGATCTGGGATTTATTCACCTTTGTTTTGACATTCGCGGCATGAATAGCATTAGAAAAGAGTGTGAAGCCATCGGTCATCCCTTTACCGTTGATAGTTCAAAGCATATGGATGATTCTTTTGATATGGGGGATGCGGCAGGTCACTTCAGCTATGTGGAAGATCCGGATGGCACATTGATTGAATTTGTAGAAACCCACAAATTACCCATCCTGAAAAAACTGGGGATATCTATCAACATGAGAAAACGGGATCCTGAAAAGAATCTGCCGGACTGGATGCTTAAAGTGCTTAGATTCAGTCGTTACAGGAGTAAATAATTATCTGTAAAAGTTCATTTCCCGGATATAATTCCATACCGCAGGCGGAAGAAAAAAACGGATCTCTTTCCCGTTTTTAATTGATTGCCGGATAAAACTGGCTGAGATTTCTATCTGTGGTGCTTTAACCAGTGTGACATTAGGGTGCTTGATCAACTCGTGACCGGAAAAACCGGGTCGGGGATACACCATGATCCGGTAATATTTCAGCAACTGTTCATGATTCTTCCATTTATAGAAATCCGGTAACTGATCCGAACCCATGAGCAGAAAAAAATCATTGTCCGGATATTTCCCTGAAAGACAAGTAAGAGTATCAATTGTGTAAGAAGGACGAGGCATAGTGAATTCAACAGAGGAAGCTCTGAAACGATCGTATCCCTTAATAGCCCTGTGCACCATCTCCAGCCGTTGATTATCCGGAAGTAAATAACTGTTTTCTTTCAGGGGATTCTGCGGGCTTACTATAAACCATACCTCATCTAAATTTCCGAACTGGTCAAAGTAATTAGCTACAACCAAATGCCCCATATGGACGGGGTTAAAAGATCCGAAGAATAACCCGGTTCGTTTAGCTTTTGCCATAAAGGAACTTATTTACCAGAACCTTTGCTTTTTCAAGGGTCTCCGATAATTGATCGTTGACCAGGATATGATCAAATTTCGAAGCTTCCTGCATCTCCAGTTCTGCTTTTTTTAAACGCATCCTGATATGCTCAGGCGCATCACTCGAACGTTGTTGCAGGCGCTCTTTTAATACCTTAACCGACGGAGGCATAATAAAAATGGAAAGTGCCTGCTCCTGAAACAACTGTTTTAAATTTATGCCGCCTTTTACATCTACATCAAAAAGAATAGCGTGTCCTTTCCCGGCAATTCGATCAATTTCTGACTGCAGTGTACCGTAATAATGGTTGGGATACACCTCTTCCCACTCAATAAAATCATGCTGATCGATCCGGTTTCTGAATTCTTCAGGTGTCAGAAAGTAATAATCTTTTCCATTCACCTCTTCTTTTCTCACCGGTCGACTACAGGCTGAAACAGAAAATTCCAGTCCGGGATCCTGTGCCAGAAGATACCTGGCTACCGTGGTTTTACCGGCTCCTGACGGAGCTGAAAGAATAATCAGTTTTACCGGTTTCACAGCCACTATAATACATTTAATAATTGTTCTTTGATCTTCTCCAGCTCATCTTTCATATTGACAACGATTTTCTGAATTGGAGCGTTTCCCGCCTTCGATCCGAGGGTATTGATCTCCCTCCCCATTTCCTGGGAGATGAAACCCAGTTTCCGGCCGGGAATATCCTCTTGACCCATGGTCTCTAAAAAATAGGAGCAGTGGTTTCGAAGTCTGACCTTTTCTTCTGTAATATCCAGTTTTTCAAGATAGTAGATAAGCTCCTGTTCCAGCCGGTTCGGATCAATACTGACTTTCTCACGAATCTCGGATATTGATTGTTCCAGCCGGTTACGGATGGTTTCAATCCGCTGGCTTTCATAATCTCCGATCTTTTCAAGTCCCTCTAAGATCAAATTCACCCGCTGTCTGAGATCAACTTCCATGGCTTTCCCCTCCTGCATTCTGAACCGGTTAACTTTATCCAAAGCCTCTTTTAATAAGGTTTCGATTAAAGTCCATTCTCCTGAGTCAGGTTCTTGCTTTTTTGGAGTAAGCACTTCCGGAAAACGCATGATCATCGGAATTAAAACCTCATTACCCGGAAGCTGGGTGTCTTCGTTAAGTGATTGTAACTGATCCAGGTAATCCAGGATCACCTGCCGGTTAATAGTGACTGAACGGTCAGGCAAAATATTCTCAATCCAGATTGAAACCTCCATTTTACCGCGAACCAGGGTTTTAACGGCCAGATTTCTGATGGTTTGCTCCGTTTCCCTGAAAATCTGCGGTATTTTAAGATGAAGGTCGGCCTGTTTACCATTGAGGGTTTTAATCTCTACGGTATATTTTTTTTTATCGGTTTGGGCTGTTGCCTGTCCAAACCCGGTCATAGATCTGATCATGCTGAATGATTTGCTGGTGGTAAAGTTAAAACATTAGCTTGTATTTACAGTTGACTCTAATTAGTATCTTTGACACCATGCGTCGGATCATTTACTTTTTTTCTGTTATCGGTATTTCGGCAACAGCTTTTCTTTTATCGGCAGGAAGCCGCAGTGATACATTAATAAACCCCGAACAGGTCTGGATCCGGGTGGATTCTTTTGAGCAGCACGCGCTGTATCGTTCTGCATTCAGGGAGGTTGACAACCTCTTCAGATGGGCCATTCAGCACAACCAAACCGGTCAGGAGATCAAGGCATTGATCTACCGTTTAAAATACATTACCAAGCTGAATGATGACGGGCAGTTGAAAGCCTGGCAGGAGTTGAATAGATTACTGCCTGACAAAAGACCGGTGCCGGGTGCCATCAAACAAAGTATGCGGGCACAACTAACCGATCGGTTTTTCAGAAAATACCAGTGGAAAATATCCCAAAACCCTATTCATTCTGGTCACAGCAGTGCAGACCCTTACCGGTGGTCACCTGAATATTTTTATAGTAAAATCCTGAAGGATTACCTGGGATCGTTGAACCGGCAACACATTCTAACCGGTGAGAAATCGCATGACTATGCTTCACTACTCACGGGATCACTTGATGATACTCTTTATTTACCCAGGCTGTATGACGTACTGGTCATGCGTGCACTACGATTTCTCGAATCATCCGGGAGGTTCACTGTTTCCTTACCGGATACCGTGACCGGGCCGGCACCGGCCATCCGTCACATACTGACCCGTTGGATACAAAATATTGATTCGACCGCCCAACCTGAATTATTTTATTTTGCCCGTTTGCAACAGATCCGGTTGCTGCACAAATTTGAATATACGGCTCCCGACAGGGATTCTGTATATATACATGCACTTAAGAAACTTCGTAAGGATCTGGACGGGGATTCACTGGCTGCACAAATTGATAGGGCACTGGCCGTTTATTATCGTGACCGGGGAGACCGATGGCGTATCAACGGTCAGGATACTTCAGCCTTTAAATGGGACAGTAAAAAGGCATTGAAGTACGCACTCAGAGGAAGTCAATTTGATTCAACCCGTTCCGGGCGTTATTGCCGACAAATGAGTAACAGTCTGAAGAAGAAAGAGTTGAGGGTGCAATGCGAGCCGGTATTATTGCCCGGATATCCCATTGTGATGAGTTTGGAATACCGTAACTTACCTCTTCTTTATTACCGGGTAATCCGGGTGGATGGAGCTGTGTATTATCACGAATGGTCGGGACTTAATAGCAACCGGATACTTCATGATGCACTTAAGAAACCGGTACTTCGGTCGGGATCAATCCATCTGCCGGATGACGGGGATCTTCATTTTCACCGTGTAAACTGGATCCTTGGCGGGTTGCCTCCTGATGGATATATGGTTCTTTTCTCTGACCAGGATGATTGGGAACCTGCGAGGTCAGCTATCATTTATCAGGTTCCTTTCCAGGTCTCTTCAATTGCCTGGATAGAGCGAGCCGATAGTTCAGGGGGAAGGCAGTTCTGGTTCCTGTCGCGCAAGGATGGGGCAAGATTGGGCGGAGTTACTGCACGGATCTGGTACCGGCAATTCGATAGGAGAGTGCGGCAAAATTATCTGACGCGTGGACCTGAGATTGTTGCCGGAGATAATGGTCTGGCAGTGATTCGGGAGGAGTGGGGCAGGCAGGGTGGTGGAGCTCCGAAAAGTTATCGTCTTGAATTGCGGTATCATCAGGAGACACTCTGGACACCGGAACTTTTTTTTCCCTCTTTTCCGTTGCGCCGTCCAACACGAAGAATTAAAGCGTTACTTTATTCTGACAGAAGTATATACCGGCCCGGTCAAACACTTAAGTTCCGTGGAATCATGCTGCAGGATTTCAGTGACTCCCTGGCAGTCTATTCTGAAGATTCCATAAAAATTACCCTTCAGGATCCCAAATATCGAATACAATGGTCGACCTGGATGAAACCTGACTCCCTGGGAGTTTTTTCAGGAGAGGCTTCTTTACCGCTACACGGGTTAACCGGCAACTATACCCTGAATACACGTTATGGTAGTTTGAAGGTACGGGTAGAAAGATACCGGCGTCCGCAAATATCTGTGATCTTGAATCCTGACCATCAATATTATCATTACGGGGATTCCATGATGCTAAGTGGTAAGGTTGTTAGTTTATCCGGCGAACCGGTCAACGGTGCAAAGGTTAGAATAGCTGTTTTACCTGACGGGTTAAGAGAAGTTACCATTTCTACAGACCGGCAGGGCAGGTATTCTTACCGGTGGAGAATCCCGGATAATAAAGGATCTTTCAGAGAATATGTATCAACCCGTTACCGGATACGGATAAGGGCGCAGGATATGAACGGGGAAACATCCGAAACCGGCCAGGCCATACGGGTTGGTCGGGGGACAGTGCATCTTTATGCTTCATTACCTTCTAAAATAGAAAAGACAAATGCGGTTTCTTTCAACCTGAGGGCTGTACTTCCGGACGGCCGGCCGGGCCGTCTTCCGGTAAGGATCAGGTGGTCTAAATTAGTTCCTGCTGATAATCATCTGATAGAGACTGTTTTGCCACTGCCCGACCGGTTTTTATATACTCCGGAGGAGTGGAGATCAATTATTCCGGAATTCCCATATCGGGATGAATACCAGATCAACAGATGGTCTGAATCAACGATCCTGTATGACCGTAAAGTACTTATTGATTCTGCTGCAGCATACCGTCTGGATTTTAAACAGATACTTAAACCAGGTTGGTACCGGCTGGTTATTGAAACTGCCGACAGTACTGTTCCGGCACATATTGTCATTCCGGTTCAGGTTGTGCATTCCCATAGAGTGGTTATTCCATCCCGGACCGACTGGTGGAGTGCTCCGTTACCGGCTAAACTGCAGGTTGGAGAGACATTAAAGGTATTACAAGCCGGGCGCTGGCATTCCGAAGTACTGGTCAGGGTTTCCTCTTTGCACGGGACGCTTTATGAAAAGTGGGTTAATACAGCCAGGAGAGTCTCCGGTACCACATTAAAGGTTACCCCGCAATGGCAGGGAGGAGTTGCCGTTGAGATCACGGGATTCAGCCGCAACAGGCTTCTTCATGAATATCATAAGATCGAAGTACCTTGGTTGTACAGTCAATTGAATATCAGATGGCTAAAACTATTGCCCGAAACCAGACCCGGTGATAAAGTAACTATTCAATTGCAGGTGACTGATCAGAATCAACATCCGGTTTTGGCTTCCCTGGGTGTGGTAGTGTATGATGCTTCATTGGATCGACTCCAGCCGCATCATTGGTTGTCCGTCATATGGCCGGATTATCACGGCCGTCCGGTTTGGCAGGGTGGTACTATAACTGTTTACACAGGAGATTTTCTTTATCGACAGCCGGTTTCATCCATAGTGATTCCGCTTCATCAACTGCTTGATCTGAATTGGTTTGGCTTTGGTACCGGCGGAATGGAGCCGGCAATGGTTCAAAAAGCCATGGCTGCCCGGCCGGTACAAAGAACTGTTCAGAAGAAGCTAAATACTTATGAGCCTGAAGGGATACCCGCATCCGGTAAACCGGAAATTACAAAAGAGTATGAACCTGTCATCATTAGAAAGGATTTTCGTGAAACCGCCTTTTTTGCGGGACAGATACAAACTGACAGGCAAGGAAAAGCCGCAATAAGTTTTACAGTTCCGGAGGTATTCACCACCTGGAAAATCATGGCACTGGCCCATGATCAGAAAGCAGCTTCTGCAATCACGGAGACAAAGTTCCAAAGTCGTTCTGCCTTGATGATCAAAGAGCATTACCCGAGATATGTCTGGACAGGTGATACTTTACACTGGGCGGCCCGCGTGGGTTGGTATGGCAACGACTCTTTACCGGTGATCTCTGCGCTCTCTTTTACAAACAATTCGGGTAGTCAGATTGGGAGTTTTAAGAAGCAACAGCTGATGATCCCCTCTCAAGAAGCAGTGTTACTTACTTGGAAATCAGCTATTCAACGTGACCGGGATTTTCTTTTTACACTTAACGCAGTTGGGCCGGGCGCATCAGACGGGCTTACAGATACCATCCATGTACAACGTGATAGGATTACTTTATGGAATAGCCAACCGTTTTTTTTACAGCCCGGACAAGAACGGACTATTGTAACGGGCGATTCGGTGAACCAACTGTTTTTTGAATTGACCACTTCACCTTTATGGTATGTTTTTCGCTCATTGCCACTTATCCGGCAGTATGAACTTGAATCAAGTTCTTACTGGTTTACCCGGTTTTATCTGGCTTGTTTGATTGGCAGAACCGGCCAGTTGTTTCCCCAGGCAACTTCATGGTTCTTAAATCAACCGTTGAGCGTCATTATGGACTCTATGTGGCTGCCGCAATTCAGAAATCAGGAGCTCCGTAATCCGGATCAACCCTCTTTCCCGGGAATTACTTCACTGGAAGATGAAAAACAACGGGTTCTTCAGATACGGTCATGGCTTGATCCGGAACAACGGAATGAAGAGCTTGCCTATACTTTTGACAGATTATATAACCTGCAAATGACTGATGGCAGCTGGCCATGGTTTCGCAGTATGCCTTCAGATGTTTTTATGACCCAGATGATTCTTCACGGGATTGGTGAATTAAAAAAGTGGCAGGTTGCCGATGTGTTGAAAACCCAACAGGGGAGTTACATGATCAAGAAGGCCATTCAACGGATGGATCATTGGATGAGTCAGCAATTTAAACAATTGCAGAAACGGGATCCGGACCTAAAAACCCAAAGACAGCTTTCATCATTAATAATCCATTATCTCTATACGAGAACGCTTTATCCGTCTCAGCCGATACAACCTGCGGATGAGATTGCTTATCTCCATTTTCTTGACCGGATGGAGAAAGAGTGGGTGTTACACCCGGTTGAATTACAGGTTATTATGGCTATTACTGCACATGAGTTGGGCCATTTCCCTCTTTATGATCAGATTATGGCTTCTCTCCGGGAACGGTTGGCGGGAGATTCTGAGTCCGGATTACATTTACCGCGCAAAGACCGGAAAGCCGGTTGGGCTTATTGGGATCTGACGGCACAAAGCAGGCTTATTGAACTTTTCGGACTGGATCAGGGTAATAAGAAAGAACTGGAAGGTTTGAGGATTTATCTGCTGAAACAGAAAAGAACCAGGGATTGGGGAAACGGTTACCGAGCCATAATGGCCGCCCGGGCACTCCTTTTTTATGGTTCCGGGTTAAACGGAACAGAGGCGGCTTTAGAGGTTGACCTGGGGAACCTGCATTTCTCACCTCTCAGGATACAAACCGGTCTGAGAGAACCCTATGGCTATTACCGGTATGATAAAGATCCGGAGGAACTTAATCAATCGGGTCATACGATTCGATTCAAAGAATACTCCGGAGGTTTGGTATGGGGAACAGTACATGCGTTGGAAAAACACTCCATACATACCCTTGCGGCTTCGAAGGGGCCCATGACCTTAAACAGAACCATTCTGAGGCAGACTGTGAACGGAGAATGGCAGGAGGTGAACAAACATACCCAAATTACAGTGGGAGAAAAATTATTGATCCGGTTAGAAATTAATAATGAACTGGATATGAGTTACCTTTGTATGGAGGATCATTTGGGTACCGGATGGAAACCGGTTGGATGGTTATCCGGGTACTATTATGATCAGGGTATGGGATATTATCGTGCACAAAACCCAGGATCACTTCTTTTCTATCTTTCATTTCTGCCCCGGGGATCTCATGTCCTGACTTACCAGGTTATTGCTGAGCAGGGAGGAGACTACGCTGCAGGTTACGCGCAGGTACAGTCTTTTTATGCTCCGGAATATTCGGCCTGGTCGGTTTCGGGTCGTCTCCATGTATTTGGTCAGGAACCGACCGGTTCAAGTTCAACGGTAAAATGACGCAGGATAGGTGCTTCATTAACAATGCGGTATCCTGTTTTTATCCGGGATGAACCGGCTTTAATGTTGCGAACAGCAGCTGCGACATAAGCCAGGTGATTTTGGGTATATACCCTTCTGGGCAGCGCCAGTCTGACCAGTTCCAACTTTGGATAACGGTTTTCCCTGGTTACGGGATCACGGTCAGCCATGAGGGTGCCGATTTCCACGCTCCGGATTCCGCCTTCAAGATAGAGTTCAATAACCAAAGTCTGGGCCGGAAACTGCTCGCGGGGTACTTCTGGGTAAAACCTGAGTGCATCAATGAAGAGGGCATGTCCTCCGAAAGGTTCAATCAGGGGGATGCCGGCATCTTTCATCGCGGTACCCAACCAGGTGACTTGCTGCATACGTGATTCAAGATAATCAAAATCCGAACTCTCCCGGAGTCCCTGAGCCAGAGCCGCCAGATCCCGCCCCGCGAGTCCTCCATAGGTAAGATAACCTTCGAATAAAATATTGAATGTGGATGCTTTCTTGTATAATTCTTTGTCTTTCAGAGCAATCATTCCGCCAATATTTACAATACCATCCTTTTTTGCCGACATGGTCATGGCATCAAAAAAGGAACACATCTCCAGCAGTATCTCTCTGATCGGGCGATTGGCATATTCCTTCTCGCGGGTTTTAATGAACCAGGCATTTTCGGCAAACCTGGCGGCATCCATTACAAGCAGCTTATTATATTGATCAGCTAATTTTTTGACTTCCCGGATATTTTTCATTGAGACCGGTTG
>JAGHDB010000270.1 GCA_021160155.1 Bacteroidales bacterium
CCCCAAAAGAGTACCTGACAATGGGAACACCCGATCGCGGGCGCTCCGCTGCACATGAAAACGCCTCATCCGAACCATACAGTGTGCCGGTGATCTGAATCGCCGCCCCCTCACCGTAATGATTAAAAATGATCGCCTCGTTAATTTTGCCGTTCGACGCATTATTCGCCAACCGGTACTGCAACCCGTCCCCTGAGGTTACTTCTCCTGAAAAGAGGAGCCGACCATCATACCTGATAATTAACCGGCCGTCATGATACTGCACATCGGCAAAAGTGTCAGCCGGTTCCTGTGATCGGACAAATCCAGCGTTACCCAACAGGATAAAGGCAATGAGAAGTGTTCGTTTCATATTCAAATGGACTCTTTATACCACATTTATTTCGACTTAAAAATAATCAATAATTCACCCTTTCCGTTCTTTGTTCTGCATTTAGTTATTAGTGTTCCCCGTTACCGATTTCCGACTTTTGCCTTAATTTCTATCTTTGTTTCATGCTATTCGGAATCGGAACCGACATCATTGAAGTAGAGCGTATCCGTAAATTCATTGCCAAAGGGGATGCATTTAAAGAACGGGTATTTACTCCGGATGAGATTACATACAGTGACCTGCACCGTGATCCCGCCCCGTTTTATGCCGCCCGGTTTGCTGCAAAGGAGGCTTTTGTAAAGGCATTAGGCACCGGCTTCACCGGAGGGATCGGATTCAACCAGATTGAAGTATATCACGTGGCAAACGGTAAACCTGAAATCCGGCTAAACGGTCAGGCCAAAGAAAAAGCGGATGAATTGGGAATTACCCGGATTTTTATTTCAATCTCTCATGTCAAAGAGTGGGCCAACGCTATAGTAACTCTTGAAACCTAACCTTCTCCCTTTTACCTTCTTCCACCTTCTCCCTTACTTAATCCTTCAGCCTTAGCCTTTAGCCTTATTTTACCCGCACTTACTATACCCGCAATCCTGACACAGCAGACATCCCTCCTGGTAAACCAGGTTTTCGCTGCCGCAATTTACGCAGGTTTCTCCTTTAAGGGCTTTGGTGCCATCCGGAATGAACTGTTTCAGGGCCCGGGCCACCCCGGCTTTCCAGGAGTTTATATTGCTGTTATCCAGGCTCAGAGAGGATACCAGGTTGACCACATAGGGGATAGGCATTCCGTGACGTAATACGCCGGAAATCAATTTGGCGTAATTCCAGAATTCTTTGTCAAACATATAAGAAAGCCCGCCTACCGTATTCGGGTTGCCATATTTGTCGGTATACTGAAAATCATACCGGGTGGTATGATCCGGGTTTTTCACTTTAATGATTTTCCCCGTTTTAATATTTTTGGGAATAATCAATACATCATCTTCAACCAGACCGGTAAATATTTCATACGGCCGTCCTTCAAGCATCCCGACAAACGCAATCCAGTCCTGATCGTCATTTTTAAAACGAACCAGTTCAGCCTCCAAAACTTCAGGCCGTTTAGGTGCATCGTTCATGGTCAGTTTTTCCCGGGGCTGCTCGCTTTTGCCGGACAGCAGCACCCCCTCGCGGGAACCTTCGCGATAAACGGTAATACCTTTGCATCCGCTTTCCCAGGCGGTTTTGTACACCTCGCCGACTTTTTCTTCGGTAATATCTTCAGGCAGGTTAACCGTTACGGATATAGAGTGGTCAACCCATTTTTGAATGGCTCCCTGCATCCAGACTTTGGCCACCCAGTCGATATCTTTGGAAGTAGATTGATAATAAGGCGATTTTTCCACCAGTTTCTGTACCTCCTCTTCGGATTTGTTTTTCAGCTCTTCAGGATCATATCCCTTGGTTTTAAGCCAATCCATGAACTTATGGTGAAAAACATTGTACTCTTCCCATGAATCTCCCACCTCATCCACATAGCTGACCTTTGAATCCGTATCATTCGGATTCACTTTACGGCGACGATGGTATACCGGCATAAATACCGGTTCAATCCCACTGGTGGTTTGAGACATCAGGCTGGTTGACCCGGTAGGAGCAATGGTCAGCAGAGCCAGATTTCTCCGTCCGTTCCGGCACATTTCATCGTACAATTCGGGATCATGCTCTTTAAGACGCTGAATAAACGGATTATCCTTTTCACGCTCCGAATCATACATCTCAAATTTCCCGCGCTCGGCAGCCATGGCAACTGATGAACGATATACTTCAATCGCCAGGGTTTTGTGTACTTCGGTACTGAATTCGATGGCTATATCACTCCCGTATGTCAGTCCGAGTGCCGCCAGCATATCACCTTCAGCCGTAATTCCAATACCCGTACGTCTCCCCTGGATGGCTTTCTTGCGGATATTTTCCCACAGGTTCATCTCGATCCGTTTGATCTCGATATCTTCCGGATCCGATTTGATCTTATTCAGAATTGCATCAATTTTTTCAATCTCCAGATCAATAATATCATCCATAATGCGCTGTGCATAATGGGAATGTTCTTTAAAGAGATCGAAATTGAAACGGGCTTTCTCTGTAAACGGCTGATCTACATAAGAATATAAGTTGATGGCCAGTAACCGGCATGAATCATACGGACAAAGCGGTATCTCCCCGCAGGGATTGGTTGATACCGTTCGGTAACCCAGATCGGCGTAGGAATCCGGTACCGATTCACGGATGATGGTATCCCAGAAAAGAATACCCGGTTCTGCCGATTGCCAGGCATTGTGTACAATTTTTTTCCATAGTTCACGGGCATCAATCTCTTTCACAACTATCGGATCATCAGAATCAATCGGAAACTGCTGCTTGAATTTATCCCCGTTGATGACCGCCCGCATAAATTCATCCGTAATTTTCACCGATACATTGGCTCCGGTTACCTTGCCTTTCTCGGTTTTGGCGTCGATAAACAATCCCACATCCGGATGCTTGACCGATATACTCAGCATCAGAGCACCCCTGCGCCCGTCCTGGGCTACCTCCCGTGTGGAATTTGAATATCGCTCCATAAAGGGAATCACACCGGTGGATGTCAGGGCTGAATTCATAACCGGACTGTGGGTCGGACGGATATGGCTCAAATCATGACCCACTCCCCCGCGTCGCTTCATTAACTGAACCTGCTCCTGATCTACCTTCAGGATCCCGCCGTAACTGTCTGACGCCCCTTCATTACCGATAACAAAACAATTTGAAAGAGACACTACCTGATGAGGATTGCCGATACCCGACATCGGCCCGCCCTGCGGAATGATATATTTAAACCGGTCCAAAAGGTCAAATAAAACCTTTTCAGAAACCGGATTCGGATACCGCTTTTCTATTCTTGCCAACTCCCGTGCCATCCGGTGGTGCATTTCTTCAGGTGTCCGTTCATAAATCCGACCCTGGGAATCTTTCAAAGCATACTTGTTTACCCATACGGTAGCCGCCAATTCATCCCCGCCAAAATAGACTTTCGTTGCATCAACCGCCTCCTCAAAAGAATAGGTCTTATTGCTTACTCCGGTTTTTACCGACATCTCTTCTATATACATTACTAGTTATCGAGCTGTTAAACAAATAATTAGATTCAGGTTCCGAAAAAAATCGGGGTCATTCCCCCGAAATCAAATTTAACTCCCAATTAACAGATTCAAAAACCCATTTTATTAACATAAATCATGGAACTGATGTAATGAAGTTGGTTAACAGATTTTTAACCCGTTAATATCGAATTATGAACAGGATTTTGTTAACACTTTTCCAATAAATCATTCATTATTAAGGCGGTAGCACCATATTGTTTTTGAAGCCATGAATGCGCTGCAGCACCCGCTTTACGGCGTATTTCAGGCTCGGCGAGCCATTGCCTGATGATCCGGTTGAATGATTGCCGGTCACGAACAGAAACTGCCGCCGAAATTCCGGTGAGTGCTTCTGCCTCACGAAATTTATGGTAATTCGGACCGAAAACTATGGGAATACTAAAAGCAGCAGGTTCCAGAATATTGTGGATCCCCTTTCCAAATCCTCCCCCGATGAAAGCTATATCTGCAAACCGGTATAAAGAGGCTAATATCCCGATCCGGTCAATAAGCAAAACCCTGTGTGTTTGAGTAATAACCGTACCCTCCTCCAACTCGGTCAACGTGATCAAAGAGGCACCAAACAGTCTCCGGATACGCGATAAATGCCGGTCGGATATGTCATGCGGCGCCAAAATTACCCGCCATGAATACTTATAGGATTGGAAAAACGACGATTCTAACAGTTTTTTAATCATTCTCTCCTCCACCCGCCACGTACTCCCCCCAATCAATACCCCACATCTCTCTCCACACCCATCCCCACATCCATCC
>JAGHDB010000070.1 GCA_021160155.1 Bacteroidales bacterium
GCAGAAGGATGTCCTCCGTCAACCAGCATATATCCGGTAGGTATCACTTCCAAATCGGAGGCCCGGATAAACGGAGCTGCAATAACGTGATTTCCAATTAGATACTCTGGATTCCTTCCTGAAATCAGAGAAAGCATCAGTATGGCATCTGCCTCATTACTAACCTGGTTCACCGAACCGGGAAAGAGAATTATCGGTATCCGGGTGATCTTTTTTATTTCCCTGATGAGTTCGTCAGAAATATGAAAAACCAAGCTGCCACCCACAAAAAGAAAATCGATTTTTAACTCTTCGGCGAGTGCTGCAATCCGCGGGGCCTGGGCCGGATGATATTGATCCGGATCCAGCAGCCATGCAAAACTTTTCGTCTTTCTGTCAAAGTTTATGAGGGCCCTTTGAATCATACGGCTAATTTAACCATTCCAGTGATTCCATCAATACGCTGACATCCTTTCTTAGAAAGCTGATTACCGGAGCAAGGGAATCTTTATTCGGTTCAGTGTTAAAATAGAGCGATCCGCGAAAAAAATTACGGGTACTGTCAGTGATAAAAAATTGAACAGAAGAAGCTGTATTCCCCTTAATATCGAACAGGATACCAAAAGTATGATGTTCCGGGTTCTCATAACGCGTCTGGCCAATGGCATCTGCCACCACAGTATGTTTAAATACAAGCTGATGAGCATCTTCAATCAGTTGAGACAGATTGTGGTTGTGAATTCTGATATAAGTCAGATATAATCTGCTGTGAAACTGAGGAAATCGAAGATTGAAAAAATGATTCAATGAATCTTCTCTGAGTGATCCGCTCTAAGGTGTCAAACGACTGTAATCAGGTATCTCAAATTTTAAAGGCAAACCCGTCGGAGTTACCATATGATAAGTTTTTTCAGGCAGATCTATTCTGAAATACCCTCTCGGCCTGGGTGCCGAACGATGTGTACATCCGGGGGAAAAAAGATACAGGATCAGCATAATGAAACACACTTCAGCAACTCTCATTACCGGAAACTTCCTGAATCTTAACCAGAATTTCTTTAATTCTTCTGTCATCCACATTCTTTATAACAAACGTAAAATTCCTGAAAATAATTTTCTCTTCTATTTCCGGCAATTCCCCTCTGATCTCAAGAATCACTCCTGCCAGTGTTTCAGATTCGCCCCTGATCTCTTTAAATACTTCATCCGGAATGTTCAGAATCTTACAAAAATCGTGAACTGAAATTTTTGCATCAAAAAGATAGGTATGCCGGTCAATCTGTGAAAAGAGCGGTTCCTCTTCATCCGATTCATCTGAAATTTCACCTACTATCTCTTCCAGAATATCTTCTAGTGTGATTAATCCGGAGGTGCCTCCATACTCATCCACTACCATAGCCAGGTGGATTTTATGCTGCTGAAACTCTTCAAGAAGATCATTAATCTTCTTATTTTCAGGGATAAAATAAGGCGGCCTGATCAATGATTGCCACCGAAAATTGCCGGATTTATGAAAATGGGGAAGCAGGTCTTTGACAAAAAGAATTCCTTTGATGTGGTCCATATCCTCCACAAATACCGGGATTCTTGAAAAGCCACTCCTCATCAGGGTATCCAACAACTCAGAAAATGAAGTTTTTATTTCAACAGCCACCATATCCACCCTCGGTTGCATGATCTCACTCACGTCAATATTTCCGAACCGAACAATACCTTTGAGAATTTGTTCATCCTCCTTCAACTCTTCTCCTGTCAATTCAAGTGCATGCGATAATTCATCCATGCTCAGCGAACCGGCAGATTCTTTTAAACGTTTTTTAACCAGCGAGGTTGAACTAACCATAACTCCGGTAACAGATCTGAACAGTACTTCGAGAATAGTGACCGGTAAAGCCATCAGATAGGCAAATCGTTGCGCATAGCGCGTGGCATAGACTTTAGGTAATATTTCTCCTATCAGCAGAATCACAAACGTGATAGCCACGGTTTGAATAAGGAATCCAAGTACCGCATGAGAACCGAAATTAATCACTGCCCCGGTAACCCAAGTAGATAGAATTACAATACCCACATTAACCAGATTATTGACAATCAATATGGTAGCTAAAAGATGCTCGGGTTTTTCAAGCAATTTCAATATTCGTCTCGGGGTAGCTCCCTTTCGAGATTCGAGATTTGCTTTCTCCCTGGGACCTAACGAAAAAAAGGCAACTTCTGATCCGGATATCAGAGCAGAAGCTGCCAATAGAATCAAAATTATCACTCCTCCGACTAGTACACCGGGCTGGAATGGTAATAAAGTAACCGGATTCATTACTCAATCAAAATGGAAGATCGTCATCTTCCGCCGGAGAGTTTTCATCTGCTTTATCTTCAGGTGCAGCCGGTTCTTCAGCAGGTTTTGAAGCTGAAGAATCCTGGTATTCTTCTTCACCTGGTTTTTTCCCTAAGAACTGGATGGAATTAGCTACAATTTCGGTTGTATAACGCTTATTACCCTCCTTATCTTCCCACGACCTGGTCGTGATCCGGCCTTCCACATAGAGCTGCCTCCCCTTTTTAATATATTTCTCAGCCAACTCTGCCAATTGCCTCCAGGCTACAATATTGTGCCACTCAGTTGAAGAAATATTTTCACCGTTCCGGTTACGATAATATTCTGTAGTAGCCAGGCTGAACCTGGCAACCGCATTACCGCCTTCAAGATACCTGACTTCAGGATCTTTCCCAACATTCCCAATTAAAATCGCCTTATTTACTGACATTTACTTTATGATTTTGAAGTGAATAAAAATACGAACAATTCAAATTACACACAACCCCTAAATATATAACAGTGATTTAAAAGCTGCCTCACAGAAATCCATGTACCCAGATAAAACAAGACCGATTCATACTCTGTTATAAGA
>JAGHDB010000247.1 GCA_021160155.1 Bacteroidales bacterium
CTGACAGTTCTGGGCGCTTTTGAAGTTTCTGAAACCGGAGATATCGCCAGCTGGAAAATACCCGGGAAATTGGTGAAGGGAATGGGGGGTGCTATGGACCTGGTGGCAGCAGCTAAAAATATCATTGTAGCCATGATGCATACCGACCGGAACGGGAATTCAAAACTTCTGAAAAAATGCCGGTTGCCTTTAACCGGAGTCAATTGTGTAAAAAAGATCGTAACCAATCTGGCTGTATTGGAAGTAATCCCGGATGGTTTCAAACTCCTGGAGCGGGCTCCGGGCGTTACTACAGAAGAAATTAAAGAGGCCACCGAAGGAAATCTGATCGTTGAAGGAAATATTCCCGAAATGCAGCTTTAACAGAGAGAGCCAATTACATTAAGCGGGTTTGATTATGGCAGAATTACATTTCCCTAAAAAAGTAACCATCGGAGATCTTACCGTTCGTGACGGTTTTCAACATGAAGAGCACTTTATTCCTACCAAAACAAAAATCTGGATACTCGAACAATCCATACTGGCCGGTTTTAAAAACTTGGAAGTCACTAATTTCGGAAACCCTAAGGGGATGCCCCAGTTTGCTGATGCCGACCAGGTTTTTCAAGGTATCCGTGAAAGTAAACTGATTGCCAGCCTGATTGACCAGGTTACGCTGACAGCGGTAACCATCCGTGAACGGGCTATAGAAAGAGCCATCCGGGCGAAACAGGAGGGAAGAGGCCCCGACAGGATTCTGCTCATGGTGTCAACCAGTGAGTCTCACCATAAGGCCAATTCCGGTATCACGTTGGCTGAGTATTGGAAAATGTGCGAAAAATGGATTCCGAAATGCCTGGATAACGGCATTAAGGTAAACGGTACCGTAAGTACTATCTGGGGATGCCCCATCGAAGGACCCACAGAAATGAGAATGGGGATCGAATTTGCCCAGCGATGGTTTGACATCGGTGCTTCGGACGTAGAACATGCCGACCACGACGGATCAGCCTCCCCCGACCGGGTTTACCGGTACTTTTCAATGCTGCTGGATCATTTTCAGGACCCGTCAAAACAGATTGTCCATTTTCATGTTACCCGGGGATGGGGATTGGCTAATGTATTGGCAGCCCTTCAGGCAGGTATGACAAATTTCGAATCCTCTTTCGGCGGTATGGGTGGTCAACCGGCTAATTTCGTTGACGGAGTGCCGGTTGCCGGTACCGGTTCCTATTATTATAAGGATCCGGAATATGTCGGGTTGGTAAGTACCGAGGATATGGCCGTAATGATGGATGAGATGGGGATTGAAACCGGACTGGATATTGACAAGGTGCTGGAAATCGGTACTATGGTTGAACGAATTGCCGGACGCCGGTTGCGATCAGAATCAATTCGCAACGGCCGGATCCCAAAAACCGGAAGCAGATTCCAAAAATAGGAAAACAACTGCCCTGTTGATTTTCATAATTATTTAATAATCAATCAATAAGTTAATCGGGAACAGCTTTTGATCGGTGCATTCTGAATAGAAATACCCTGAATATGGGTCAGAATGCTGATGCCCATGAAAATAGATCAAAAGTCTGTTGCTTATGTTTTGCTGCTTTTTGGATTTCTCTTAAGCTTGAGCGCCTGCAACAAAGAGGAACCTCCTGAAAGGAACGACAACCGTTTTCTGGTCATAGATCAGCCCGGAAATCATACCGACCGGCTCCGGGGAGTGAATCGTTATCTCTCCTTTCATCGTATCAAACAAGGGACATCAACCAGTGACGATGATGGTCTTTTCCTGTACAAATATCAGTTGGAAGGCCCTGAAGTGGACGGAGTACAGGTTCAGGCATCACATGTAATATATTACAACCATAAAATTTACCTTGCTTATAATACTGCAGGTGAATTAGTCAGAGGCGCTTTTGAAGTGGTTGATTTATCCGATGCGGATCATCCCGGAGTTTATACTACCGGAACACCTTATTCAGAATATAGTTCTCTGGATATTTACCAGGATCCGGGAGGTGGAACCGGTCATTTACTACTGGCCGGTTGCACTCATCCTCTTACCGGTTATCAACGAGCCATATTGGAAATTTATGATTTGAATGCATCGGGATTACCGGTGCTTTCACCCGTTACTATTAATCTGAACGGATTTGTTGCCACGGATGTCAGCGGACTGGCAGTGGTAACCGGTACCGGTGGAGGATTATTCATGACCGATCCTGACGGTCTGCGAACAGCCGACTATATAACCGATCTTGAAGATGCTCGATCCGTGTCTGAAGCTTCCGGCGGATCTTATGTGGCTCTTTTGGGGAGCCCGGGGCGACTCATGACCGGTTTGCCGGATGCGCCTGCGGAATTGCAACTGGGTGGACTTACCCGGGTGGGTACCAAAGCAATTGTCAGGGTGGTGAACCACCGGGCTTATGTGGCTTTGGGTGAAGGGGGATTGAAAGTTGTTGATCTGGCAACCGGAATCGTTACGGCTTCATTGCCTCCGCCTCCTGTTCCCCCGGGAGAAAACCCTGATAATTATGTAACCAACGGTGTCTCAGCTAATGAAGACGGTACCGTGTTTATTGCTAATGGGGCAGCCGGGATTTATGTAGCTCAAACCTTACCTTCAGGTGAACTGGAGGTATTAGGATACCTGGATCTGGATGCCAGTGTGAATTTTGTGGAAGCCGATGGTGATCACCTTTTCGCTGCCAGTGGAGAAAAAGGGGTGGCGATCATCGAAATGCAAAATTTTAATGCCGATACCTTACTCGGGGTACAGACACTGGAGATTAACCCTTCTTCCATTACTTCTTCAGGAGCCCGTTCAGGCGGCCGGATTACCGGTGCACACACCGATCTTGTAGTTGTCAGAGGAGTCTGCTGGAGCCAGACTCCACATCCGGATATTCAATCTGATAAAACTGTCAATGGTTCCGGCGGGGGGAGTTTTTTAAGCGATCTATCCGGTTTGCAACCGGGTACACAATACTATGTCAGGGCGTATGCCCAAACCGCTGAAGATACGATTTACGGTAACGAAGTCAGTTTTTTAACCCATTCCGGAGAATCCGATAACCAGATGTTCACCGATCCGCGTGACGGGCATCTCTATCACTGGATCAAAATCGGTAACCAAACCTGGATGGCTGAAAACCTGGCCTGGTTGCCCGCTGTGAGTCCTTCTGCATCCGGTTCATTTATTGACTCCTACTATTATGTTTACGATTATAACGGATTCGATGTGACCGAAGCCAGCTCAAAAAGCACCTATAATAAATATGGTGTATTGTATAACTGGATGGCCGCCCGGGAGGCTTGCCCGTCAGGATGGCACCTGCCTACCGATGAGGAGTGGAAAATGCTGGAGCAGCATCTCGGAATGGATCCTGCAGAACTGGACCAACTCCGCTTTCGCGGGTCGGCCGGAGTGGGTAATCAAATAAAATCGGTAACCGGATGGAATAATGGGGGTAACGGTGATGGAAGCTCCGGTTATTTTGCTGCTCCCGGGGGCTATCGTGCCCGGTGGGGAGGGTATAAATATAAAGGAGATTTTACAGCCTTCTGGACTGCTACACAGGAAGATCAACGTGCCTTATATCGCGGTGTGTACTCATTCAATGATGGGATTTACCGGGAGCGGTGGTTTATAACTGCCGGTTTTTCAGTGCGTTGCGTAAAAGATTAATACTGTTTAGGGGAAAAAATTCCGAAAAATGGAAGAAAATAATATAAAACAGATGGCTAAAGTATTGAAATACAGTCAAATATGGTTTATGGCACCTGTTTTGACCAGGATTTCAAGCATTTCTAGTAAGATAACTATGTTTCATTAAATTAAATTGAGATGAAAAAGCTCTTGTTTTTAACTGCGATGGTTGCTGTATTGCTCAGCAGCTGTACGCCTGAAAATCCGGGTCCCGACCCGGCTACTCCTCAGGACGTGATCTTTACCAGTACTTTTGACGGTGGAGGCTTCAAGTCTGACGACCCGTTCAGTTGTTCCAATCCGCCGGCTGACTATGCCATGCTGGTAATCGAGCAGGGTGGGGTAACTACTACCTACTATCCGGCTGTTTTTTACCTGAATGGCGTTTTGTACACCCAGGCTGTTAAACTGGCTCCGGGTGATTATCAATTGACCGAATTTGTTTTGATGCATGCCGAGGGTGATCCGAATGACCGCACCGATGATATCGTGGTCAATGCGGCACCTCATGCAGGAAGCACTTACGGTGATATGCTGGTGAACCCGCTACCGGTTTTCTTTACGGTTGAAAAATTTGTAAAGAAAGAGATACCGGTTGAGATATTGTGCTATGAAGAGTCTTCGTATGCTGATTTCGGATTTGTCTGGTTTAAGATAACCGAAACCACACTGCATGAGAAATGGTTCTTTGGTGACTTCTGTACGAAGAACTACATGGATTATGCGGGTAGTGATTATGAGACCAACGGATTACAGGTGGATATGCCGGCTATCTTCAAGATAGAGGTTTACCGCAACGGAGATCTCCGGGGTACTTACTCCAATCTTGGACAGGCACCCGGGCCTCTTGCCGTCAATTACATCGACCGTCCCGGAGTGACGGATAATTTTGAATTGAAGGTGTATATCCTGGTTAAGATCGGTAACCAGTTTGATTACAAATACTTTGGCAGCTGGTTCTTTGTGGATGACGGGGATATCTTTACCCAGAACGGCAGCGGACCCGGCGATGACGGGGTTTATGATTTCGTATTGGGTAACTGTAATGCCGGGGCAGCCGATTTTACTTTTGCTCCTTACATGAATCTGCCTGAAACCGCTACATTGACCGTATCTACTCCTGCTGCACCCAGAGATGCTTACCTGGATGCTTTGGTAGCATTTACGGGTACCGGTTATGACATGACCAGCGGCACGATGGATGCTTTCTGTTTCGACAGGGATCATACCATATCATTAAATACTCCTTACCAGGTAGATGTGTATAGTTCACTATATACCAATCTTATGCCCGATGATATGGGAACCTGGGAATGGGACCGCCTGAACTGGCTGATCAATCACCTTGGAAACTTCACGGGTTATACCTGGATAGATTTGCAAAATGCACTCTGGAAACTAAGGGATAATACCTGGAATGGTAACAGTTCCATGCCCTGGACGCAGATTGCCACGGATATGTATAACGCTGCAGTAACCAATGGGGATGGTTTTGTACCGCTTCCCGGAAATTATGCAGCCGTTTCGTTTGCGCATTTAAATGGACAGGGTGAACTTGATATTCAGGTTGTTTTTGTAATCGTTGATCCTTGATACAGATGAAAAAGCTCTTGTTTTTAACTGCGATGGTTGCTGTATTGCTCAGCAGCTGTACGCCTGAAAATCCGGGTCCCGACCCGGCTACTCCTCAGGACGTGATCTTTACCAGTACTTTTGAC
>JAGHDB010000179.1 GCA_021160155.1 Bacteroidales bacterium
AAAATCGTGGCACCTGTTTTAGAAGAGTTGGCAGAAGAGTATAATGGCAAGTTAAATATTTACAAAGTAGATACCGAAGCAGAACGTGAATTAGCTGCCATGTTTGGCATTCAAAGTATACCGAGTCTTCTGTTTGTGCCTAAGGAGGGTCAACCTGCTATGGCCATGGGAGCACTTCCAAAAGAGAGTTTTAAGAAAGCTTTTTCAGAGGTTCTTAAACTTGATTTGGAATAGGTTAGTGATTTTGGTTTGTTTGGTTTGGGTTAAAAGCCGGCCGGGATTTTTCCTGGCTGGCTTTTTCATTTTATGGCTTCTTTGTATATTTGTAATGTCCTCTAAGGGGGTGCCTAAATATTTCGGGCTGAGATCATACCCTTAGCACCTGATCCGGATAATGCCGGCGAAGGGAGAATGGCCACGAGGGCTATTGGCCTGTTAAAAAATAGTTGTCATGTTTCGTTATTTATTACTTTCTGCAGTCTTTCTGTGGATGAGTCTGGCCGGATATTCGCAAAAATACCTGGCCGGGACAGTGAAAAACCAGCAGGGAGAGGTCCTTGCGGGTGCAAGTGTGGTATTGGATCATGGAACCAGAGGCACTATGACCAATGAGCAGGGTTATTTTATTTTCAGATCACTAAAACCGGGGAGCTATTTTATTGAAGTCAGGTTTCTGGGTTATAAGACAGAAGTGCAGACCGTTAAACTGCTGAAATCGGTTGATATGGAGATTGTTTTACAGCAAGATCTTATTTTTGCCGGTGAAATAACTGTGAAAGCAACACGGGCCAGCTCTGGTGACCCGGTTGCCTATACCAATCTCAACCGTTCTGAACTCAGGGCAAACAGCCAGATACGGGATATCCCTTACCTTCTTTCTGTGACTCCTTCGGTGATTGCCTATTCGGATGGTGGAACCGGGGTAGGATACTCGGGCCTGCGAATCCGTGGAACTGATCCTTCAAGAACCAATGTGACCATAAACGGTATTCCGTTTAACGACAGCGAGTCACATGATGTATACTGGGTGGATCTTCCCGATTTTATCAGTTCAACTGAAAGTATTCAGGTGCAACGTGGAGTGGGTACCTCTACACAGGGAGCCGGAGCTTTTGGAGCCAATATCAATTTCAGCAGTACTTCACTTCGTTCACAACCCTACGCCGGTTTTTCAGGAGCAATTGGTTCGTTCAATACCCACCGGCTTCGCCTTGAAACCGGTACCGGGCTGCTTAATGATAAATTCAGTGTGAATGTCCGATTGTCACAGATCCACTCCGATGGATACATCGACCGGGCTTTTACCAATATGGAATCCTACTACCTGTCAGCCGGATGGTTTACCTCGAAAAGCCTGCTGAAATTTATCTCGTTTTCAGGTCATGAGAGAACTTATCAGGCCTGGGGTGGCGTACCTTCAGAGTTGTTAGAGACAAACCGAACCTATAATCCATATATATATAAGAATGAGGTGGATGATTATACGCAATACCATCATCAATTGATCTGGTCATATCGCTTGTCAAGTAATATTGCTCTAAACATTGCTTTGCATTATACCCGGGGCAAAGGATATTACGAGCAATATCGTGAAGAGGATAAATTGGCTGATTACCTGATTGATCCGGTGATTATAGGTGGAGATACCATTACTAAATCTGATCTTGTACGGCAGAAATGGCTGGATAATAATTTTTACGGGTCGGTCTTTAGTTTAAATTATCATAATCATAATCTCAGCGTCATACTGGGTGGCGGTTGGAATCGTTATGATGGTGACCATTTCGGTGAAGTGATCTGGGCCCGTTATGCTTCCAATGCAAACCCGCATCAGCGCTATTATTTTTCTAATGGTTTGAAAACGGATTTCAACTCTTTTGTTAAAGTAAATTATCATATGGGTCGGATTCTACATGCCTTTGCAGATCTCCAGTACCGGGGTATCCGATATAGAATTGACGGGGTGGATGACGACCAGCGGGTACTGGATGTATTCCGGATTTATCCGTTTTTTAATCCTAAAGCAGGTTTAACGGCTGATTTTAAAGGAGGTCATCAATCATATATTTCATTTGGCGTAGCGAACAGAGAGCCTAAACGAAGTAATTTTACCGATGCAGCACCCGGAGAGACACCTCTGCCTGAACGGCTTTATGATATTGAAATCGGTCACCGGATCACCCGTCCGGGATGGTCAGCGGGGATTAACCTTTACAACATGCAGTATCATAACCAATTGGTACTGACCGGTCAGATCAATGATGTAGGTGCACCCATTATGGTTAATGTGCCCGATAGCTATCGCAGGGGTGTGGAATGGTCATGGAATATCCATATGCTGAAAACCATTGAATGGCAGGGTGCCCTGACCGTCAGCAGGAATAAAATATTGAATTTTACCGAATATGTGGATGACTGGGATACGTGGTCACAACGGCATTTTGATTTGGGCACTACTGATCTGGCACTATCCCCTGATCTGATTACCAGTTCAAGAATTATTTGGAGTCCCCTGAAGGGGTTTCATCTGCAATGGGATTCCAGATATGTAAGCCGTCAGTTTATTGACAATACCAGTAACGGTGATCGTTCGATTGATCCTTACTGGATTAACGATTTTATGATGAGTTATATGATACCTGCCAAACGGATCGGTACTATTTCCCTGTTCTTTCAAGTACTAAACGTACTGAATACAACCTACGAATCACATGCCTGGGTGTACAGTTACTTTTATAATGGTATCCGGCATAAATTGGACGGATATTTTCCGCAGGCCGGGCGACATTTCATGATGGGGATGAGTTGGGAATTGCCGGGGGAAGGTAGGTAGATAGATATTGGATATTAGATATTGGATATTGGATATTGGAT
>JAGHDB010000184.1 GCA_021160155.1 Bacteroidales bacterium
ATCAAAAGGTTCAGAAATAAAAATTTAAAAAAAATAGTAACTTGTATTTACAGGTTGATGAATTAATATTCGATTACCAAATAAAATATTTCTATGGCACTTCCGGTTATTTTACCCCGTCAGGGTCAATCTGTTGAGTCGTGCATTCTGACAGAGATTCTGGTTAAAAAGGGCAACCAGGTTACCCGGGGTGATCTTCTGTTACGGTATGAAACGGATAAGGCTGTTTTTGAATTGGAATCCCCCGGTACAGGCCAGGTGTTGGAATTGTTATATAAAGAGGGGGATGAAGTTCCGGTTTTATCCACCGTGATTATCCTTGGCGATCCGGATGAACCGGTAACAACGGATGATCGTCCGCAGCAGTCATCCGTATCCCCCCGTGCCAGAAAATTAGCCGGCCGTTTGGGAGTGCCGTTGGTTGGTGTCACCGGTAGCGGGCCGGGTGGCCGTATCATTGAAAAGGATGTGGAGCGATGGGCTGCAGAGAAGGGACGTCTGACCCGGTTGGCTGCTGATCTGTCGGCTTCGTCCGGGACGGCAGTACCTTCAAAGGGCGGCGGACCCGGAGAACGCATCAGAAGCGGCGATCTTTTGAAGAAAAATCAGGTACCCCGGGAGGAGGAACCGCAGTCCCGGGACGATTCAACCGTAATTCCACTGTCAAATATCCGCAAGATCATTGCACGGAAAATGCAAGATTCGCTGCAAAATTCAGCTCAGTTGACCCACCATACGAGCGCTGATGCACGAAAAATGCTGACTTTTAGATCCATTATAAAGCAGAAAATGGAGACCCGAGATTTTCCCAATATTACACTGAATGATATGGTCTGTTTTGCTGTGGTGAAGGCATTGAAGAAAATGCCCGTGATGAACAGTCATTTTTTGGGTGATGCTGTCCGTACTTTTACTAAAGTACATCTCGGAATGGCAGTGGACACGGAACGTGGCCTGATGGTTCCCGTATTAAAAAATGCAGATGATTTGAATATAAAAGAATTATCTGCACAACTCAGGCAACTGGCTGACGATTGCAAGTCGGGTAATATTGATCCTGACCTGCTTTCACCTGAAGCTGCCGGTTTTACCGTAACCAATCTGGGGTCTTTTGGAGTTGAAATGTTTACACCGGTACTGAATCTGCCACAATGCGGTATTCTGGGAGTGAATGCGATTATTCAGCGACCCGGTGATACCGGAAACGGAATCATCGGATTTATTCCCTATATCGGTCTTTCTCTGACATACGACCACCGGGCAGTAGATGGCGCACCGGCATCCGCATTTCTGCGGGAGGTGAAAGAACAAATTGAAAATCTGGAAATTAACCTGTAAAATAAAGAATATGTACGATCTTGGAATAATAGGAGCAGGCTCGGCAGGATATGTAGCTGCAGAACGGGCCGGACTGGCAGGCCTGGGGGTAGTGCTTTTTGATAAAGGAAAACTTGGAGGAGTATGCCTGAATGAGGGATGTATCCCTACCAAAGCGCTGCTTTATGCGGCAAAGTTGTATGATCATGCACGTGAGGGGGCTCCTTATGGGATACAGACGCGTGAAGTTACTTTCGACTTTGTCAAAATGATGGCCCGTAAAAATAAAGTCGTTAAAAAACTGGTTGCAGGAGTGGCTGCCAAAATGAAAAAAGCCGGAGTGGAAATGGTGCAGTCTGAAGCCCGTATTTCAGTCCGGAAAAGTGACCACCTGGTAATTTCGGCAGGAGACCAATCCTATTTATGCCGGAATATATTACTGGCTACCGGTGCACAGGCGGTTCTTCCCCCGATCAAAGGACTCGACAGGGAAAATATACTGACCAGTACAGAGATACTGAATATAACCGAACTGCCCGAAAGTCTCAATATTATCGGGGGCGGGGTCATTGGCCTCGAATTTGCCAGCCTGTTTAACAGTCTGGGTACAAAGGTAAATGTGTTTGAGATGATGGAGGAGATCCTGCCGGGTACTGACCCTGAGTTTAGTGGTATGCTGCGTAAAGAGTTGAGCCGTAAAGGAGTCGGATTTCATACGGCTACCCGGGTTACGGAAGTCCGGAATCAGGATGTCATATTCAAAACAAAGGACGGGAATGAGGAAACAGTGTCTGCTGACAAACTCCTGGTCAGCGTGGGCCGCCGGCCTGATCTGGCCCGACTGGGTCTGGATGAATCCGGCGTGATCTATTCACAGGACGGGGTTCGGATTGATGCCTTTTGCCGGACCAACATTCCTAATATATATGCGGCCGGAGATATCACCGGGTTTTCACAACTGGCTCATACAGCCAGCCGGGAAGGAACGGTGGCTGTGAATCATATCCTGGGAAAAACCGACCGGATACGCTATGAAGCGGTACCCAATGTGGTGTATACCAATCCTGAAATAGCCTGGGTGGGATTGACCGAAGAGGAGGCAAAAACCAAAGGTATCCCGGTGAAAATATTAAAACTTCCTATGGGATTTGCCGGTAGGTTTATCGTCGAAAATGAAGGCAAAAACGGAATGGCCAAAATGATCATCGGTGAAAAATACGGGGAAGTATTGGGGGTACATCTTTACGGAAACCCGGCCTCCGAACTTATCCATAGTGCAGCGATTGCCATTGAGATGGAGATGCGTGTGGAGGAACTGCAGCAGATTATATTTCCACATCCCACTGTCTCGGAGATTATACATGAAATTGCATACGAAGCTTAATTAATAATAAGATATGCCTAAAAGTCAGTTTATCGATCCTGAAGAATCCCGCAAACCGGGCCAAATAACTTTTAAACCGATTCCCGTAAACCAATATCAGCAAACCCTCCAGAATGAGCGGAAACATTATTCGGATGACGATTTCATGCGTATCTATCATGATATGCAGATCATCCGTGAGTTTGAAACCATGTTGAACCTGATTAAGACCAAAGGAGAATACCAGGGGATTCCGTATCACCATCCGGGACCGGCGCATTTGTCAATCGGTCAGGAAGCTTCAGCAGTAGGAATGGCCTATCTGCTGACCATTGACGACCTGATTTTCGGCTCTCACAGGAGCCATGGGGAGATTCTCGCTAAAGGCTTGTCAGCCATCCATCAACTGACTGATAATGAGCTTATGCAGATTATGGAATCTTTTTTCGGAGGACGAATCCTACGCATTGTGGAGAAAAATCATCAGGGGGATGTCAAAAGCCTGGCTATCCGTTTTCTTCTCTATGGAACTTTATCAGAAATTTTTGCCCGCGAAACCGGATTTAACCAGGGATTAGGGGGATCCATGCATGCCTTTTTCACCCCTTTCGGTGTCTATCCGAATAACGCTATAGTAGGCGGATCCGGGGATATTTCGGTGGGTGCCGCACTTTATAAAAAAGTCAATCTGAAACCGGGGATTGTGGTGGCCAATATCGGTGATGCTTCGGCAGCATGCGGACCGGTATGGGAGGGGATCTCCTTTGCAGCGATGGACCAATTTACAAAATTATGGATGAGCCTTACCGGGGCGGATTACCCATTATTTTTAATTTTATGAATAACCAATACGGTATGGGCGGGCAAACCCGGGGTGAAACCATGGGTTACGATATACTGGCCCGTATCGGAGCCGGCATCAATCCCGACCAAATGCACGCAGAAAGAATCGACGGATATAACCCTCTGGCGGTAATCGATGCTTTTCGTCGTAAAAAGCAGATACTTGAAGAGAAAAAAGGACCGGTTTTGCTCGATACTTTAACCTACCGGATCAGCGGTCACTCTCCGTCGGATGCC
>JAGHDB010000022.1 GCA_021160155.1 Bacteroidales bacterium
ACCATAAATCATACAAATCCTTTATCTTTTAAAATCCTAAGTAGTTAAGCTATTTTAACTCCTTTTATAAATCCAATTTTTCAAAATCAAACATAATGTCTTATTTCACACCCACACTCACACCCACACCCACACCCACACCCATCTCGCGGAGAGAGGGGGATTCGAACCCCCGGTAGCCTTACGACTACGGCAGTTTAGCAAACTGCTGGATTAAGCCACTCTCCCACCTCTCCAAAACAAGTGCGGCAAAAGTACACATTCAATCCAAAATATCCAATGGGAATAACAAAAACGAATTACAGATCCCGGCTTATTTTTTATCCGGTGTTGCTCCTTTCGGGGGATTGGTGATGGAATTCCGCATTTTTGTGTCCGCATCGATATTTTTCATCCGGTAATAATCCATAATCCCCAGATTTCCCGAACGGAAAGCATCGGCCATAGCCAGCGGCACCTGCACCTCAGCTTCAATAACCTTGGCACGGGCCTCCTGGGCTTTAGCTTTCATCTCCTGCTCCATAGCCACAGCCATAGCTCTGCGTTCTTCTGCCTTGGCCTGTGCAATATTCTTATCCGCATTGGCCTGATCCATCTGTAATACGGCACCAATGTTCTTTCCAATATCAATATCGGCAATATCAATAGAAAGAATTTCAAAAGCGGTTCCTGCATCCAGTCCTTTTTCAAGCACTACTCTGGAGATAAAATCAGGATTTTCAAGTACTGCTTTATGACTTGAAGAAGATCCGATGGATGAAACGATTCCTTCACCTACACGAGCCAGTACGGTTTCTTCGCCGGCTCCCCCCACCAGTTGAGTAATATTCGCCCTGACGGTTACCCGCGCTTTGGCAATCAGTTCAATTCCGTCTTTAGCAACAGCTTTAACCGGAGGGGTATCAATAACTTTTGGGTTCACCGACATCTGCACTGCTTCCAGCACATTCCGGCCAGCCAGGTCAATGGCGGTGGACATTTTAAAATTCAGGTCGAGATTAGCTTTATCTGCAGAAACCAGGGCATTCACTACCAGTTGCACATGTCCTCCTGCCAGGAAGTGTGCTTCAAGGGCATCCCTTTTCAGAATTATACCGGCCTTTGTACCGGTGATCATCGCATTGACAATAGTTCTCGGAGGTACTTTTCTCCAGCGCATAAAAATCAGTTGGACCAATGAAACACGCACACCGCTGATCAATGCCTGAAACCACAAACCCAGTGGCACAATATATAACAAGATCGCCAGACCGACGATAGCCACCGCAATAATGGCAATTAAATAAACCGCATTAGTATCCATAATTAATCTATTATTGGTTTTACAACAACATAACTACTGGCCACTTTAACCACCACTACCGGGGTTTGTTGATCAATATAATGTCCTTCAGAATGCCCTTCGATTTTCCGGTCATTGATTACAACCGTTCCAATCGGAGCCAGGCGGGTCAGTGTAAATCCTTTCTGCCCGGGTATAACCCCCGTATCCTCTGTACTTTTAACATGAGAATCGATATCTGTGGAGAGAGAGAGCTTTTTCCAGGTTTTTGAGCGAAGCACCAAAAAAAAAGTCAGCAACAAAACCACAAGTACACCCACCAATACAATCAACCCTGCAGTTGTATCAAAAAAAGTAAATGCAAGGTACACTGCTCCGGCCAGTAAAGCCACTCCGCCAATTCCGGCGATAGTCACCCCGGGAACAACAAGAAATTCAAGCAGCAGCAGAACGATTCCTGCCAGAATCATAAGTATAATACCAATGATGGTCATTCTCTGATTATTCGATAGTTACCTGTAGCCCCCTGTCTATCAAGGCCTCCCGCATGGGTTCCAAATCATCATGTCCTCCGCTTTTGACTTCACATTTGCCTTTGTAATGTGTAATATACGCACATTGCTCTGCCTGTACCGGATCATGGGCACACACCTCCACCAAACAGCTGATCACATATTTGATGGTATGAATCTCATCATTATGCAGCACCAGATACCTGACCCGGTCGTTTTGTCCGGCAGCAGAATCGATTGAATCAGGTCGATATTTGATTTTTTTTGTCATCATTTTATTTAGGGAGACCAAAATAAACATTTTTATTGACATTGCAGCTCATCTTTGTTAATAAAGTTCCAGAATCTGGACGATTAAAAAACCATCTATAGTTGATATATTTGTACTTTAGTCAAATGCAGTAACGACGGTCCGGTTTTTTCCATTTTACCGGTTTTATTGCATCCATAATTATTAGACAAATAATTCAAACATGGAAAAAGAAAATTCTCAACAGAAGGAGAAACAAAAAGCTCTGCAGCTGACCCTCGATAAAATCGAAAAAAGCTATGGAAAAGGCACCATCATGCGTATGGGAGATGAGGCAATTGAAGATATTCCGACTATCTCTTCAGGATCGATCGGACTGGATCTTGCCTTAGGAGTCGGAGGTTATCCCAAAGGCCGTGTCATTGAAATTTACGGCCCTGAATCTTCGGGTAAAACAACGCTGGCCATTCATGCCATTGCCGAAGCACAAAAGGAGGGGGGAATTGCAGCATTTATCGACGCCGAGCATGCTTTTGACCGGTTTTATGCTGAAAAACTCGGAGTAGATGTGGAGAATCTTTTGGTTTCGCAACCGGACAATGGAGAACAGGCACTTGAGATCACGGATCATTTAATCCGTTCAGGAGCTATAGATATCATTGTAATCGACAGTGTGGCTGCTTTAACTCCGAAAGCAGAAATCGAAGGTGAGATGGGTGAATCAAAGATGGGTCTTCAGGCCAGGCTGATGTCACAGGCATTACGAAAATTAACCAGTAGCATCAGCAAAACCAGAACCTGCGTCATCTTTATCAATCAGCTTCGTGAAAAAATCGGTGTCATGTTCGGCAATCCCGAAACCACCACGGGGGGGAATGCGCTCAAGTTTTACGCCACTGTCAGATTGGATGTCAGACGTATAGGGCAGATCAAAGATGGAGAACAAGCCACCGGTAACCGTACCCGCGTTAAAGTGGTTAAAAACAAAGTAGCTCCTCCGTTTAAAAAAGCAGAATTTGACCTGGTTTACGGTTCGGGTATCTCACGAATCGGTGAGGTATTGGATATGGCCGTAGATACCGACGTGATCAAAAAAAGCGGGTCGTGGTTTTCATACGGGGATACGAAACTTGGGCAGGGACGAGATGCGGTTAAAAACCTGCTTGCTGATAATCCTGAACTTTTAGAGGAATTAATTCAGAAAATTAAGAAGACCGACACCCATGAAAATCAGTAAACTTTCCTTGGCAATAAAACTCTTTGCCGGACTCCTGATCATTCTTAACACGTTCTGGCTTTCATCGTGTACCGGTCATAAAAATAAAAAAGCGGGAGAAACTGTTACCAATTCATTGAACGTGAAGCAGGATACGGTTGATATTTCAACCCTGAACATGTTGATCAGGCGTGACCCGACCAATGCTTCTCTATTTGCCCGCCGGGCTAAAATGCAGAGTACACTGAAGAAAAATGACGAAGCGATCAATGATATTTCCATTGCCCTCCGCCTTGACTCTTTGGTTCCCGGTTATTATATTCAACAATCAGAATATTATGTGGTAGCCGGCCGGCCGAACAGCGCTAAAAATTCACTTAACAGAGGATTAAAACTATTTCCTGATAATGTTGATTTGATGCTAAAACTGGCTGAAATACACTTTTATCTTAAAGAGTATGGTCGGGCTAAAATAATCCTGAATAACGTCATGTCCATTGACGATGATAATCCGCAGTTATATTTTCTAAATGGCTTGATCTCTGCTGAAAATAAAGACACAAGCGGAGCCATCCGTTATTTCAAAACCGCCATTGAAAAGGACCCCGACTTTTACGCAGCTTATATGCAAACCGGCAGATTGATGGCTGCCCAGAATAATGATATGGCGATGCAGTATTACCAATCAGCTATTGATCTGACACCTGAAAGCTACGAAGCAAGGTATCATCTCGCGCTTTACAGTCAGGAACACAGCCACCTGGATGAAGCACTGTCACAATATGATTATATCATCCACCGCATTGACAGTACAGTTGCTTTCCCCTATTTTAACAAAGGGTATATTGATATGATTTATAAAAAGGATTTCGATCAGGCCATTCAATGGTTTACCCGCGCCCTGAGCTACAAACCTGATTACACAGAAGCCTATTATAACAGGGGATTTTGTTATGAGATCAGCGGCAAATATAAAAGAGCCAAAGAGGATTATAATGCCTGTTTAAAACTGGCTCCCAATTACCCGCTTGCTATTAAAGGATTAAACCGGATTGATGACGGAAAACCTATAAAAATTAAAAAATGATGAAATCAGTCAATCGCCTGGTGCCTGCACTCCTGATCCTGATTACTTTCATGGGGTGTAACCAGAATTTCACGCCGGCTTACCGGCCTGAAACACCCCGACTGGCCAGTGACCGGATGACTCCGGAAGTACTTTGGTCATTCGGTCGTATCGGTGGCGTATCGTTATCGCCCGACCAACAGAACATCCTTTTTGGAATTTCTTATTACAACATTAAAGAAAATCGCAGCTACCGTGATTTGTATTTACTGCCTGCCGACAGTGGCAACTTCCGTGAATTAACACATACCGGTGTACGTGAGTTTAATGAAACATGGAGACCCGACGGAGAAAAAATCGGGTATTTAAGCAGTCGTTCCGGCACCTCACAAATATGGGAAATTCACCCGGACGGAACCGGTAACCGAAAAATTTCGGACATTGACGGGGGAATCAACGGGTTTATTTATGCCCCTGATATGAAGCACATTGCTTTTATCAAAGAGGTTAAAGTAGAACCTGATGTACATGACCTCTATCCCGATCTTCCGAAAAGTAACGCCCGTTTGATTGATGATCTGATGTACCGTCACTGGGACAGATGGGTTGATACCTATTCACATATTTTTATTGCGGATTACCAAAACGGGAAACTCACTCATGTAAAAGACATTATGGAAGGAGAGCCCTGGGAATCACCCATGCGGCCTTTCGGTGGAATGGAACAAATCACCTGGTCGCCCGATGGCTCCAAACTGGTTTATACCTGCCGCAAAAAAAAAGGAGTTGATTATACCCTCTCTACCAATTCCGACCTGTATCAATATGATCTTTCAACGGGTAAAACCGTTAATCTCACTGAAGGAATGATGGGATACGATATTAACCCGGTTTTTAGTCCGGATGGTCGTTGGCTTGCCTGGGAAAGTATGGAGCGTGAAGGTTATGAATCGGATAAGAACCGGTTGTTTCTGAAAAACTTAATCACCGGTGACAAACGGTATGTAACTAAGAATTTCGACCAGAACGTAGCCGGACTGGCATGGAGCGGGAACAGTCAATCCATCTATTTTATTTCAGACTGGCATGCCACTGAAGAAATTTACCGGTATGATCTGAAACCGGACATCATTACCAAAATCACTTCGGGAGTTCATGACTACTCGTTGGTTATCCCGGCTGACAGCGGACTATTCGCCGTGAAACATTCTATGTCAAAACCGGATGAAATCTATAAAGTAGACCCCTCCACAGGTGAAGCTGTTGAACTCAGTTTTGTCAATAAAAACCTTCTTGACCAGTTGCAGATGGGACGGGTTGAATCCCGGTGGATAACTACAACCGACCAGAAACAGATGAAAGTCTGGATTATTTACCCACCCCACTTTGATCCCTCAAAAAAATATCCCACCCTACTCTATTGCCAGGGCGGTCCTCAGGGAACGGTCAGCCAGTTTTGGTCATATCGCTGGAATTTTCAGATGATGGCTGCCAATGATTATATCATTGTGGCTCCCAACCGGCGTGGTTTACCAGGATTTGGGCAGGAATGGCTTGAAGAAATTTCAGGAGATTATGGAGGGCAAAATATGAAAGATTATTTCTCCGCCATTGACTCAATGGCAAAAGAACCTTTCGTGGATGAAAATCGTCTTGGAGCCGTGGGCGCTTCATACGGAGGCTTCAGTGTGTACTGGATTGCCGGACATCATAATGGCCGGTTCAAGGCATTCATCGCCCATGACGGCATGTTTAATTTTGAAGGTGAATACTTAGGTACGGATGAAATGTGGTTCCCTAACTGGGACCTCGGCGGACCATTCTGGGATTCTAATAACCAGACAGCTATGAGAAGCTATGCCAACTCCCCGCACCGTTTTGTCCAGTTATGGGATACGCCCATTCTGGTGATCCACGGCCAGAAAGACTACCGGATTCCGGTAGAACAGGGAATGCAGGCCTTTAATGCGGCAAAATTACTTGGAGTACCGGCCAGATTTCTCTATTTCCCGGAAGAAAACCACTGGGTGCTCTCTCCCCAGGACGGCATCTTATGGCAGCGGGTATTTTTCAACTGGCTTGACCGGTGGTTGAAAAACAATTAACCGGTTAACTCCGCTAACCGGCCTGATATAAACTGCTTCAAGGGTTGCGGAAGTGGAAATTCCGGAAGACGTGCAACCGGGACCCGGATGATTTCGTCGTCGAAAAAATCCGGATCTGCCGTCCATTCTATCGGCCGGTAATACCTGATCCGGATATCCTGATGCGTCAACCGGTGTATCTGTGTGTAAACCAGCTTTGGGTCCCGGATTGCAGGCGAGAAAAATTCCGGCCCTGCACTCTCCAGGAGCGGCAACTCATATAATCCCCTCCAGATGTCATTACCGGTTCTCTTGTGCAACCAAATCTGATCATCTGTCAGGATAAAAAAGTAGTGAAAGAATCTCTTTTTACGATTGAGCTTTCTGGATTTTACCGGAAAGTTGATTTCGGAGCGGTTACGATGGGCCAGACAAAACCGTTGCAACGGACAGAGCAGGCAAGCAGGATTGGCCCGGGTACAGCAAGTAGCCCCCAGGTCCATCATCGCTTCATTAAAATCCCCCGGGTTTACCGGATCAAGAAGAGCCTGTGCCAGTTGCCGGTAATGGCGTTTCCCTGCACCGGTATCAATGGGTGTTGAATCAGCGTAAAGCCGACTGACAACCCGGTACACATTGCCATCAACGGCAGCATAAGGAAGTCCGTAACAAATTGAAGCAATGCAGGCTGCTGTATAATCCCCTATCCCTTTCAGAGCCCGGATTCCTGCAAATGTTTCCGGGAATTTTCCGCGTCGCTGAACCCACAGGTAGCGCGCAGTTTCATGCAGGTTACGGGCACGGGCATAATAGCCCAAACCTTCCCATAATTTTAACACCTCCCGTTCGTCAGCCCGGGCTAATGAAGACAAATCCGGGAAACGGGTAATAAACCTCCGGTAATAACTGATTCCCTGTTTAATACGGGTTTGTTGAAAAATTATCTCAGATATCCAGATCAGATAGGGATCGTGACTGCCCCGCCAGGGAAGAGTTCGTTTATTCATCTGATACCATTTGCTTATCCCGGCGCGCAGGTCTGGTACTGAAATGATATCTCCCGGCATGGTTATCCTCCTCGCTGATTGCTTATTACGATACAATGAGTCAGGAGAATCTCAGTTAAAGTAATTCCCCTGCATACTCCTTTAATAATTACCTTATCTCCGATTTTAAGTTTATTTGGGTGGTCGTATATTGATTTTCTGAACACGCATTTCACAATCCGCATGTCTGAACCCATTGTAATAAATGCATCATTGCGCCCGGCAACTGTTCCTTCAAGCAGAATCACTTTATCGGTATATAAAGAATGGGCATAAGGCGGATTTTCAGTATACGTGTTAAACAACTCATAAGGAGTCATATCAGTAGCAGCAGTAAGATAGCGAAGATTATAATAGGGAGGAAAAAAGATCCGTATGGTCAGACCTATCCCCATTAAGATAACTGCAAACAGAATCAATCTGGTATGTAAGAAAGACCATTTCATGCAGATGAAGGTGCTGGCTCAATCCGCATCATGTTTTAAACAAATACTTCCGGATGGTAGTAAGCATATCTTTAGAATCAAACGGTTTGATCAGACATTCCTGGGCTCCGGCCAGCAGCATTTTTTCTTTAACCCCCTCATAAGAATAAGCTGTATAAGCAATAATTGGAAGAGAAGGAAAACGGGCACGAATCTCGCGCGTGGCTTCAAAACCGTTTTTTACCGGCATCTGAATATCTGTAATCACCAAGTCAATATGATTATCAGACAAACAGATATCAACAGCATCCTGTCCATTCACTGCCCAAAGTAATTGAACCTTTGTTTTTTTCAGAGCTTCAGCCAGGAACAGATAATTCATCTCAATGTCTTCGGCAATGAGAAAAACAAGTTGATCCCATTCGTACCGCAGAATTTTTTGATTGTAAGCATTCTGATCAGGAGTGGATTCCATCGGATTATGTATTGATAAGGAAGAAAAAAACCATTAATTTCGTGCCCTTTAAGATATTCTGTGAAAATTAATAAAAATTTCACAAGTGCGAGCAAATATTGCAACGGGTATTGCATCTTTTGGTATGTCGGGAAGAATTTTTCATGAACCCCTGCTGCGATGCCATCCCGGTTTCACTCTGAAAAAAGTACTCTCCAGATCGGGAAAACAACCTGAAAAACTTAGTCCCGGTATTTCTGTCTGCAAAACATACGAAGAGTTAATTAACGATCCCGGAATAGAACTGATAGTGGTGAATGTACCCGATCATCTTCATTACGATTTTGCCCGCCGGGCAATACTTGCCGGCAAACATACGGTTGTTGAAAAGCCATTCACAGTTTCGGTAGATGAAGGGAAAGAGTTAATCCGCCTGGCGAAAGAAAAAAAAAGGGTGCTGTCTGTATTTCAAAACCGGCGGTGGGACAGTGATTTTCTGGCAATCCGCAAAGTGCTGTCTGACAAAGTATTGGGCAGGATCGTTGAATTTGAGGCCCATTTTGACCGGTACCGTCCTGAGCCGGCATCCGGCACCTGGAAAGAACAGGAGGGTACCGGAACCGGTGTATTATATAATCTGGGTGCTCATCTGATCGATCAGGCTCTGGTTCTTTTCGGGTGGCCCGAAGCAGTCTATGCCGATA
>JAGHDB010000094.1 GCA_021160155.1 Bacteroidales bacterium
CCGTCGAGTCTGTACTGCCAGCCATTACGGCTTTTTGCATTTGATTGCCAACTGAATTTTGAACCCAGCAGAATATATTGTCTTTTGCTCATTGAACTTTTTTGCGTAGGCCGCATATTCAATGGCGTTACCAGCGTACCATCCGAAAGTGTATCCGTATTGTATCCATATAAATAATGATGATCTTCATTGAACCAAAAATTTGTGGTCAAAGTAGAAGATCGGTTGATCTGCTCTCCATATAAGCGGACATTATTATCGGCATACCCGGCATACACTTTCTGTCCGTCTGCCATTTTCACCCTGCCCTGTGACGACAGGTGTTTCATATAAACGCCAAGGGCAGTTTTCGGGTTTTGTAAAGTATGAATATCCACTTGCCCGTATGGAGTCCAGTAATTACCAAAACCCAACCGGATCTGTGTTCCCTTAAGATGGTCCTCTTTATGCGGTCTGAGGCCAATTGCATCCAGTGTACGGATCTGCATGGCAGGGTTCCACCGGACGGGGTTAATAGAATAATTAAACCGGACATCTGTTTTCAGAGTATCTTCGATCCTGGGCATAAAGCGAAGCTTAAAGGCATCCGAAATAGTAGGGGAATAGGGTCTGACTACATTAACCTCTTTGTTCATATTATTTTGCCCAAGCACACTTCCTGAGCAAAAGCCGCCGAGGAGGATAAATAATCCAGCCGCCGGAAGAAGTTGTTTCATTCGGATCATTAGAGGTAGGGTATTCATAATGATGCTATTTTTACTGATTCTGCTGTTTGATCCAGTTTAATTTCTCATCCACTGCCTTGAGTATCCCGTCATTGGTTTTCTTATAATTCTCTTTTAGAATCTGCAATGTGGCTTTAGCCTGAAACAAATCCCCTCTTTTAAGGTAAATATCCGACCAGAGGATATAGGCTTTCGCCAGCCAGAATTGGTGGGTAGTATTTTGGTCAATAAAGTCTAATACTTCCTTCTCAGCCTGGTCGGTTTTACCCGATTTAAACAATAATTCAGCCTTCAGATATTTTGCTTCTGCACCTTCAACGTTTCGAACATCCTGAGCCACCACACTGAAAATATCGAGGGCATTACTGACATCACCGGTCTCAAGATATGCTTTACCCATTTTGTAAGAAGCTTCACGGATCACCTCATCCCCGATCTTATCGGTTAGCAATACTTCATTTGCTTTACTGATAACAAGCGGATAATCCCCAACTTCATACGCACAGCGCATAATTCCCAACCGGGCATCCAATTGGTGAGCCGGCACCTCTGCTATCTTCTCCAATTGTTCATAAAGACGTTTTGCTTCAGGATATTGTGTGCGCTCGTAATAGATTTGTGCCGAACGATCCAGTGCCAGTTCGGTAAAATCGGTTACCCCTTTGGAGAGAATAAATTCATAAGAAGCCAATGCATTATCCAGGCGTGAAGCCCGGAAATCGCAATCTGCTTTATAATACTGTGCATTCAGTATAAAGCTCCCCTGGGGGAAACGGTCAATATATTGTCTGAAAAGTTTTGCGGCGCGTGCACAATCTCCTCCCATATATAAATTTTCTGCCGCCATATAGGTCAGGCTATCCTGTTCTGTAGCCGACACACTTTTTCCTGTTCCGGTAGATTTGAGATAGGCAAAATACTCATCCACACGATTTTGATCCACATAAATATTCTTGATTCCGATAAGGGCATCATGTGCTTCCTGCGTATCCGGCCATTTACTAATCACGGTTTTATACCGGTCTAAGGCTTCATTATACTGATCCTTTCCGTAATAAATCAGGCCCAATTGCACATAAGATTTTCTGGCATAGGAACTTTGCGGATATTTCTCAATTAAATTATTAAAAGTTCTTACAGCATCCGGAGTTTCTTCTAATCCAACATATGTACGGCCGATCTCAAACAGGGCATCATCCACATAATTTGATTTCGGATAAGAAGTAATCAATTCATTCAGTACGTTGATTTTTTGATTCGGTCGCTGCACCAATCCATAACAGAATCCTTTCTGATACAGGCTGTAATCAGCATCCCTGGTACGCATGGAGGTAGCTTTTTCATAAGAATTTATTGCCTGCCAGTAAGTACGTGTCATATAATAGCAATCACCAATCCGGTTATAGGAATCTGCCATAAGGCGGTCTTGTTTCCTTGAAATCTGTGAGATAAAACGTTTAAACCACTGTAATGCCTGGTTATACTGCGCCCGGCTAAAATAGCAATATCCAAGTCCGTAATAGGCCAACTTATATTCTTTTAGCGAAGAGGCACCGGGGATACTGATAAAATGCCGGTATGCTTCGGTCGCATCCGGGTAACGTTTCAGGTTATACCATGCTTCAGCCGACCAATAGTAACATAAGGCACTGATATCTTTTTGATACCGGCTATATGTAAGCGACCGGTCGAACAGATCCACGGACTCTCTGTATTTCAAGTTGTTATACAGCTCAAGCCCACGGTAATAAGCAATTCGCTGATAGGCTTTTTCAACTTCTGGTGTCTTATTCCGGATTTTATCCAGGGTTACCAGTGCATCTTTATAATTGCGGGTATTCATAAAAACCTTAACCAGGTAATCATATACCTGGTCGGTGTATGCGGAGTTGGGGAAAGTGGTTAAAAACGACTCAAAAGAGCGCAATGTTTCACCTGAGATAGAAAGTTCAAAATTCAGTTTGGCATAATTAAACAGGGATTCTTCCTGTATCTTTTTATTCCACTGAAGTTTGGCTGCCCGCTGAAAAGCTGAACGGGCTTTGTATTTATCCCCCATCCTAACCAGGATACCTCCCAGCAAATGGCTGGTATATTGTGTGAGTGCGTCATCCTTATCAGATACTTTTTCCAGTATCTGAGCGGCTTGTTTATCTGCTCCTTCGGTATAATAACAATATCCCAGCGTATAATACTCTTCTCTTGACAGCGACCGTACCCCTTTGCGGTACTGTTCAAGATAAGGTATGGCTTCAGCAAACCGGTTTAATCTGAAGTATGATTCTCCAATAATTCTTGACAACTCATTTTGTTGCCCGGGATTGGCTTTACGGATCAGGCGGACCCCGGTCTCGATGACCTGATTATATTGTTCACGTTGATAATATATTTGGGCCAGGTAATAGGGTACCACTCCATCATATTTTTTTGAAGCGGTCAGTTTAGTAAATCCGTCGAGAGCCTGATTAAAATCCCCTTTGAGATAACTCAGATAAGAATAGTAATAGGTAGCATCATCCCTGAATGGCCCGTCAGCCTGAAGCAGCGGCAAAAACAATTTGGCAGCCCGTTGCGGTTTATTCTCCTTGAAATAGCAATATCCGGTTTTAAATCGGTACTCCTGAAGCAACTCTTTATTTAGCTTTTGCAGTACTATCTGCTGGTACCATCTTAGAGCCCGGCGGAATTTTTTTTCACGAAATAAAAAATTCCCCATTTTAAAGCGGGCCAATTGGGCTTTTGAACTTTCGGGGTACTCTTCAAGAAATTTTCTTACCAGTGCTTCACCATTGCGCTGATCCAGCTCCAATGCACACATAGACAGATAAAATGCCGCATCCATTCTTGAAGTGGCCTCTGCTCCCTCTGTCCGGTGAAGATACCTGTCAAAACGGTCTTGGGCAGCGCCGAACTGCGACTTACCATATAAGGTTAAACCCTCTTTCAGATCCTGGTCCGGGTCATGGTAAAACTCGCTTTGCTGACCTATAGCAGTAGCTGTTTGAAGCAATGCAAAGAGAAACAGCAGAATTTTTATGAATGTTGGCCTCATTTTGAAAGCATTATAGATCCAATCTCATAAACTCAAAAAACGCACTTTTATTTTTACATTAGCAAAGATAAAGGAGTTCATCCACTGTTAAGGGATGTACATCGTATTATAAATCAACAACTATCAGTTAATAAGCTTGGATTTGTCTTATGGAACCGGTTATATCTCTTTCGCATGTAAGTATTTGGCAACAATTAACCTTGATACTTGAAGATGTAAATCTACAGGTTAATCCGGGTGAATTCATCTATCTGATTGGTAAAGTCGGTAGTGGAAAAACCAGCTTGTTAAAAACTCTGTATGCAGATCTGCCGCTAAAAGATGGAGAAGGATGGATAGCCGGTCATCAACTTCACGGGATTAAGGAAAAAGAAGTTCCGTTATTACGACGTAAGATCGGGATGGTTTTCCAGGATTTTCAACTCCTGGATGACCGCAGTATATATGACAATCTGGCTTTTGTACTGGGCGCTACCGGTTGGAAAGACCGGCAGTTGATACGTAACCGGATTGAGGAGGTACTTGAACGGGTAGATTTGCATTATAAGGATGACAAATATCCCCATCAGGTTTCAGGAGGGGAACAGCAACGTGTGGTCATTGCCCGGGCTTTGTTGAATGATCCCGAGATTATTCTGGCTGATGAACCAACCGGAAATCTTGATCCTGCAACCAGTGAGGAGTTAATGAAACTGCTGATCAGCATCAGTCACAATAAACGGGCGATCCTGATGGCCACTCACGATTATGGCATGATCCGTAAATTCCCGTCACGTACGTACCGGTGTGAAAGCGGTAAATTATCCCCCGTTGAACCGTCGCAGAATTATTTTGATTTCGAGCAATTGATGCGAATGGGTTGAATCAGGGCAGTTCAAACCATTTTAATATCCGGTCGGTTTTATCTTCAGGTTCGCTGATGTGCCTGAACTCATTGGTATGGGGATTGTAAATATAATCTTTCCCCCATGAGTTATGGTGTATTCCTATCTGCCGGATGGCATCCATAATAAACAGCAACTCTTTATCGGTCATCGTAGGATGCAGGGAAAGTCTCACGAAACCCGGTTTTTCCGATAAATCTCCGAAATTGATCAACTGCGTGATCCTGTGTGAATCATCATAAGTC
>JAGHDB010000222.1 GCA_021160155.1 Bacteroidales bacterium
ATTTTTACATTATGGAACATCAGACAGATTTTTTAGTTATCGGCAGCGGAGTGGCAGGAATGTCATTTGCACTTCATGCGGCTGAACACGGAAAAGTGATATTACTTACCAAAACCTCACTGGATGAGACCAATACAAAATACGCCCAGGGGGGTATCGCAACAGTCATGTACCAACCGGATGATTTTGAAAAACATATTCAGGATACATTGATAGCCGGAGATGGATTGTGCGATGAGCGTATTGTCCGGATGGTAGTTAATGAAGCTCCCGAGCAGATTAAAACCCTGGTGAGTTGGGGAGCTCATTTTGACAAAACGTCGAGTGGCCGCTTTGATCTCAACATGGAGGGAGGACACAGTGAACACCGTATCCTGCATCATAAAGATCAAACCGGTAAAGAGATCATACGCGCATTAATCAACCGTGTTCGTAACCATTCGAATATCAAGGTTTTTGAACATTATTTCACGCTTGAACTGATCACACAGCACCATCTTGGAGTACCCGTTTTTCGCGGGAAACCGGATATCGAATGCTATGGTGCTTATGTATTAAACATCCATCAAAACCGTATTGAAACTATTCTTGGTAAAGTTACGATGCTGGCAACCGGTGGAAACGGTTTTATCTATCAAACAACTACCAATCCTCCTATTGCCACCGGTGACGGTTTAGCCATGGCTTACCGGGCAAAAGCTTTTGTTGAAAATACTGAATTCGTTCAATTTCATCCCACCAGCCTGTACCATCCAGGAGAAAGGCCCTCTTTCCTGATCACTGAAGCTATACGGGGTTTCGGAGCGATTCTGAAAACCATAGACGGTGAAGAATTCATGCACAAATACGATCCGCGTAAATCACTTGCTCCAAGGGATATAGTTGCCCGTGCGATTGATACCGAAATGAAAAACCGCGGAGATGATTATGTGCTGCTTGACTGCACCCACCTGGATACCAAAAAACTGAAAGATTATTTTCCGCATATTTTTCAAAAGTGTCAATCTGTGGGAATCGACATCACCAAAACACCCATACCGGTTGTTCCGGCAGCCCATTACTCCTGCGGCGGGGTACGTATCAATGAAAACGGTCAGACCACCATTTGTAATCTTTACGCTTCGGGCGAAGTGGCAAATTCCGGACTCCATGGCGCTAACCGTTTGGCATCCAACTCATTAATCGAAGCCGTGGTGATCAGCCATCGTGCCGCAATAGATGCTATTCGCACTCTGAAAAGCAAGAAAATTCATCCCGGTATTCCGGCATGGAATGATGAAGGGACTTCCCTCCCCGAAGAGATGGTTTTGATTACACAAAGCATCAAGGAATTGCAGCAGATTATGAGTAATTATGTAGGGATTGTCAGATCCAACATCCGTCTGAAACGGGCGCTTGACCGGCTGGAAATTCTTTACCGTGAAACCGAAGATCTGTATGAACGTTCCACCATATCGGTAAAACTGGGAGAATTGCGTAATGCCATCAATGTCGCATATCTGATCGTCAGGCAGGCACAACAACGAAGAGAGAGCCGGGGATTACATTACAATATCGATTTCCCCAATAAAAACAAACTTTAAAAAGGTTTGAACCCCATGATCTCCTTCACTTCACGGAGTGTTTTTGAAGCACTCTCCCGGGCTTTTTCAGCTCCCTGCCGCACAATTTTTCTCAGGTATTCTTCATCTCCCTGAATATCCGTAATCCGCTCCCGGATAGGTGCGGTTAACCGGATCAGATCATCAGCCAGCTGACTTTTCATCTCCCCGTAACGGATCTTACATTCAGCATATTGTTTACGATAATAGGCTATTACATCGGGCTGACTGGCTACCTCCATCAGTTGAAACAGATTCTGAATCGGTTCGGGTGGCGTTTGGTTTTCATGAGTCGGACCGGCATCTGTAACCGCTCTCATGACCTTTTGACGAATCACTTCAGGATCATCTGCCAGATTAAGCGCATTCCCTTCAGATTTTCCCATTTTACCCGAACCATCCAATCCCGGGATTTTAATCAACTTTCCTGAAAAACTATACCCTTTTGGTTCAATGAAAAAATCTACCCCGTAAATACGATTAAACCTCTTGGCAAATTTACGCGCCATTTCAAGATTCTGTTCCTGGTCTTTCCCAACCGGTACTTTGTTGGCTTTGTGAATAATAATGTCGGCTGCCATCAATACCGGATAAGTTAGTAATCCCGCATTCACATTTTCGGGTTGCTTTCTCACCTTTTCTTTAAATGTGGTAGTTCGTTCCAACTCTCCTACATAGGCATTCATATTTAACAACAGGTAGAGCTCTGCAATCTCAGGTACATCACTCTGAACGTACAAGGTTGCCACATCCGGATCTATACCACATGCCAGGTATTCAGAAATTACCGTCCGCACATTCCCCTGATGATCCTCAGGAGTAGGATGAGTAGTCAGCGAATGCCAGTCGGCAACAAAGAAATAACACCGGTATTCGTGCTGCATCTGAACAAAATTACGCAAAGCGCCAAAATAGTTTCCCAAATGAAGGTGACCGGTAGATCTGATCCCGCTCAATACAACTTCTTTCATAGCTGAAATATCGTTTCAAACCTTGCCAAAGATAAGAATATCCATTGATTCACTATTTTTGATGCATGAATATATCTACAAGACAGTTAAAAGTTGCCCGGCTGGTACAGAAAGAACTGGCTGAAATCCTTCGTTTAAAAGGGCAGGAATGGGGAACCGGATCCATAATCTCCGTTACGGTGGTAAGAGTGACCTCCGACCTGGCACTGGCCACTGTTTACCTGAGTATTTTCCCGTCTTCAGATCAGGAGAAAATGCTGTCACTGATTAATAATCAGGGCCGGAGTATCCGGTTTGAACTGGGTAAAAAAATCGGCAAACAGGTCAGGATTATTCCTGAAATCCGATTCTTTATTGATGACAGCCTGGACTATGCCTCACATATCGATGAACTGCTGGAATCATGAAATTTTCTCTTTTCATCGCCCGTCGATATCTGTTTTCAAAAAGATCAACCCATATAGCCAACCGTATCTCTCACATCACACTGGCAGGTATCGGTCTTTCTACCATGGCACTGGTGATCGTACTTTCGGTTTTTAACGGACTGGATCACCTGATTAAATCATTGTTCAGCTCCTTTGACCCGGACATTAAAATTGAAGCAAACCAGGGAAAAACTTTTTCTTTATCAGATGATTCCCTGCAACAGATTTTAAAAATTGAAGGAATCCAATCGGTGTGTGGCACCATTGAAGGTGAAGCATTACTCCGTTACCGCGACCGCCAGACGGTGGCTACGGTGAAAGGAATTTGTTCTGATTTTGCCCGTGTATCGGGTATTGACAGTATGCTGACCGATGGCGGGTTTACATTATCCGAAGGAGATTTACCCGGCGGAATCATTGGTCAGGATCTGGCATGGCAACTGGGCGTGGGACTTAATTTCATTAATCCGCTGCATCTTTATGTCCCTAAACGAAACAGTAGCTTTTTCTCTGATCCGGCCACAGCTTTCAGCCATCGTTATTTGTTCCCGACCGGTATCTTTTCAATTCAGGCAGATTATGATGCCACTTATCTTCTGGTGCCGGTTGATTTTGCAAAAACATTGTTCGGTTTTCATTCCGGTGAATATTCCGCCCTTGAAATTTTTCTCCGGAAAAACCAAAAAACCGCTCCGGTAACCCATACACTTGAAAATTATCTCGGCTATCGTTACCAGGTACTTGACTCCTACAGGCAACATGCCTATTTTTACAAAGTAATGGCCGGAGAAAAATGGATCATCCTGCTGATTCTCTCTTTCATCCTGATCATTGCCTCTTTTAATTCGATCTCTTCACTCTCCCTGCTGCTGCTTGAAAAAAAACAGGATATAGCTATTCTGCAAAGTATGGGAGCCCGCATCAGTGAAGTCCGCCGCATATTTGTACTTCAAAATTTATTCATTTCATTAATCGGATTGGCCGGCGGATTGGTATTGGGAATTTTTTTCTGCTGGATGCAGCAACATTACGGCATTATCAGATTTCCCCAGGAGGGATCCTTTCTGGTCAGCGCCTACCCGGTCAGAATAGTATTTCGTGATTTACTGTTGATATCCGGACTGGTTGGGATGGTGGGAGTAGTAACCGGATGGGTTCCGGTGACAGTGATTAAAAAACATTATTTTTCGCCGGTTTCTGAAGCATAAGCAGGCTGATCTCCCCATTTCCGTATAATCTCACTCAGAATGATATTAATATCCTCCGGGGTGGTGGCCTGTAATAACCTGATCCGGGACTCCCTGAACCCGTATAAACCCTTAAAAGAGGTGGCAAAAAAACGACGCATGGATAAAATCGCACGGTATTCGTCCCTGATTGCCAGTACACGTTGAAAATGATCACGTAGTAGTTTAACCTGTTCCGTCACGGTCACCGGCGGAAGTAATTCCCCGGTATCCAGATAGTAGCGTATCTCTCTGAAAATCCAGGGTCTGCCGATAGCCGCCCTGCCAATCATAATTGCATCTACACCATACTGTTCAAAACACCATTTGGCTTTCTCAGGAGAATCCACATCCCCGTTACCAATTACCGGAATATGCATGCGAGGATTGTTTTTTACCTCCCCGATAAGTTCCCAGTCGGCCTCTCCCTGATACATCTGCGTGCGGGTTCGTCCGTGAATGGTAATCGCCCTGATCCCGGTATCCTGTAACTGTTCGGCCACATCTTTAATATTGATACTCTGCTGATCCCATCCCAACCTGGTTTTTACCGTTACGGGGAGGCGGGTAGCTTTCACAATCTCACGGGTTATTTTGATCATCAGGGGCACATCTTTCAACATACCCGCTCCGGCCCCTTTCATGGCTACCTTTTTTGCCGGACAGCCAAAGTTGAGATCAATCAGATCAGGGTTAAATGTTTCGGCAATCCTGACTGATTCAATCATGGAAGCGATCCTGTTGCCATAAAGCTGAATGGCATAAGGATGTTCTGCTTCATCAATGTACATTTTTCTGACTGTTTTATTCACCCCACGAATCAGTGCCTCTGATGAAACAAATTCACTGTACAGAAGATCCGCTCCGAATTTTTTACAGAAATATCTGAAAGTGGCATCTGTGACATCCTCCATGGGTGCCAGAAAAAGAGGGTATTCTCCGAATTGCAATTCACCTATTTCCATTACGAGCAAAATTAGACATAAATCCGATCGATCGGGAATTTTTGTATTTTCACTGGTTTATAAGGGAAACAGAGCACTTTGACTCGTAAAAAATCCATACATCGTTCTTCAATCTTTAGTCTTTGGCCTATAGCCTTTAGCCTTAAGTCTTTGGCCTTTAGTCTTTGGCCTTTAGCCTTAAGTTTCACCTGCTCTGCCCAGGATACCCTTCCGGCCACGCTGCAATGGCCTGAATACCGTACGTTTACCGATCCGGTAGTGACCGATTCTGCCGAACCGATGTCATTGTATTTGCGAATGCACAGTACCAGCTATTTTAAAAATAATGAGTATAAAAACGACTTTCTGACCGGTTATACACTGGTGGGAATGTATTTTGAACCGGTGTTGGAATTTAATCCGGATGCAAAAACCTCCATCTATGCCGGAGTGCATCTGTTGAAATATTTCGGCCGTGACCGGTTTGAACGAAAATTACCGGTGATCAGCCTGAGATACACGCCTAACCGTAATTTTTCCATGATCTTCGGCACATTATACGGCACCACTTCACACGGATTACCTGAGCCCATGTATGACTTTGAACAATATCTTACCAATAATTATGAAAACGGTATCCAGCTTCTATGGAATTATCCCTCTTTCAGAGGAGATGTGTGGCTTAACTGGGAACAGTTTATCCGTAAGGGGGATCCTCTTCAGGAAAAATTCACCGTAGGAGCCAACACAGAATTTCAACTGGTACATGGTAAAAAGCTGAATCTGTCGGTTCCTTTTGCCGTTCTTTTCCGCCATTGCGGGGGGGAAATTGATGCCACGAACCTACCGGCCGAAACCCAGAGTAATTTATTAATGGGTTTCAGAGCAGGATGGGATTTTGGTACACGGTGGGTTAAATCTGTTTGGTTCGATCAGGAGTGGATTGAATTTCTTGAAATTAATCCGGGCGACCACATAACGGTCACGAATGGCAGAGGCCGGTATACGCGGAGTGGTATGGAAACCCGGATCGGGAGTTTTGAATTAGGATACTGGAATGCCGATGATTTTATTTCACCGCATGGTATGCCATTGTTCCAGTCGGTCAGTCAGAAGTATCCGGATTTTTTTCTTTCAAAACGCGAAATGCTGATACTGAAATATGAATTTCACCAGTCACTGACTCCCTTTCTGGATTTTGCTCTGCGGATTGAACCATATTACCATTTTTACACCGGAAGAATGGACCACAGCTGGAGTTTATATCTTAAATTCAATGACCGGTTTTTTTTGGGGAAATTATAAATCTCCACGGTTTTGAAATCCAGGGCTCACCTGCATAATCGATACCCACGCGCGGTAAGGTTTGGTAATCCGAAACCTGCGGTGCATTTTCAATTCTTACAAGTTCCGAATCAAACACGCTGATCCCGTAAAATGACCGGTCTAACTGTAGCAGCCTGGTTACCCGTCCCGGTCCGGACACCTCCCCAACCCCCCTGATCAGCAATGCGTGCGGTACACCCCTGGGCGCCGTGACAATATTCAACATCCAGTGTATGCCATATACCAGGTACATATAGATATGGCCGCCCTCTTCAAACATAACCCGGTTACGGGGTGTCATCCCCTTGCTGGCATGGCAGGCCAAATCCCGGGATCCGCGGTAAACCTCAACTTCCGTAATGGGCAAACGGATCTCATTTCGGGTATCAAACCGCCGTATCAGCAACTTCCCGAGCAGTTCCGGAGCTACTTCCAAAGCATCCCGTTGATAAAAGTCATAGGGTAATATCCCGGTTCCCGGATTATGCTTCATCTCAGTACTCTTTCCGGTCAGATTTGCTCATCCACAGTCTGAATACTTCACCCGTCTGTGGCAATTCTATCCGCTCAAAGCGGATTTTCCGTTCGGCAGGATCCAAACCTATCTCGGTATAAAGAGTCTCATCCATAAAACCTGCCTTTCCGGCATCTTTACGGGTGGACCCATATACAACCCGGTCAATATGAGCCCAGTAAATTGCTCCCAGGCACATGGGACAAGGTTCACAGGATGAATAGAGCACACATCCTGACAAATCATGATTTTTTAAAACCTGACCTGCTGCTCTGATCGCTTCTATTTCAGCATGGGCAGAAGGATCATAGGTATCAATCACGAGGTTGACCCCGGTACTGATAACTTTACCTGCTTTAACTATCACGGCACCAAAAGGGCCCCCTCCCGCCCGTACGTTTTCACAAGCCAGTTTTTCGGCTTCTGATAAAAAATACAGATCATTCCGTTCCATCACAAAAAGTAAAAAAAGAATAAAAGAATGCGAAAAATGCCACACCCGCCTGTGTTTCAAGTGTATCTTCATTTAACATGGATAGCAGTACCGTCAGGATAAACATTAAAAAGAAATAAGTGGAGAACCGCTGTTCCAACACCGCCGGATAAATAACCGAAAACAGAAACAGCAGAAAACCCACTCCGCCGAAGGTAATTGCAAAGGTCAGAAACTGATTATGCGTCCGCAGTTGCCATTGCGGTTCTAACCGGGTTTTGATCTCCTTATACTTATCCTTAAATGCCTGGGCCACGTCACCCGTTCCCACACCGATCAGCGGGTGATCCATAAAAATCAACCAGCCGGTTCTGAGATATTCTAACCGTTGCGTTACAGAGTGACCACTAGGATTTCCCCCTTTTCGATAATTGTCGATCTCCCAAATTAATTCGTAAATCCTGTTACTGAACCGGTTTTTATTCCGGTACCTGCAATTGGCATATCCCGATTCGATCAATCGGATATCCGTTGAATCCAGGCGGTTTACTCCCACAGAATCTTTCCGGTATCCCTTTGAAGTCAGATAACGGCGAAGTGTGTAACGGATCTCCTGACCCAGTGAATCAGTTCCTTTATAATTAATTTTACTGATTCTGTTCCATGAGCGGCGCATTTCAGGTTCACAAATGTACAACCCGACAAAATGTCCGTTTTCAAGTTTTGTATTGGTTGTGTCATTCCAATAGGGATTTCCGTTTACAGTCTGATGATCCAAATGGCTGAGATCGTCCCTGACCGTATAAAACTGATCAACCTGATTACTCAGGTAGAGTAAAATCAACAGGGGTACCATGGATATCCCAACGAACAAAAACCACCGGGTCATCAGATCTTTCTGTTTGCGGGTCCAGCGAATCGCTAAAACCAATCCTCCCAACACCAAAACTACCAGTCCGGTTAACGATTCAAGCAATAGAAGAAAGCCGGTCAAAAAAGTGGCAGTTCCTACCAATAACACCCTGAAAGAAGTCTTTACACCGGGAATAAAAGCATAATAAAAAAGGATAAATACGGCCAGATCAATCATCAGAGCAAATCGAATATGGGAAATAAAAACACTGATTTCCCTGAAATTTGAAATGTGATAAGGTACAACTCCTGAAAGCACCAACAATCCAACCGCCACAGAAGTCAATACGGCAACGACAAATCCTCCCAGAAGGATTTTTTTCTCCCGTTCATTAACGGGATCAATGGTCCCCAGGATTACGGGTAGTATCAACAGGGGAAGTTTAATTTTCAAATCATGCCATGCATAGGACCAGTCCCGCGTATAGATCAATCCGGCCAAATGCATGATAAATAACAAGCAAAAGATCAAAATGGCAGGCCGCTCCCTGAAACGCAACCATTTTTCTTTGAATCTCGCCTCTGTCAACCAGGTGAGCAACAACAAGATCTGAGAAGCGCTGGCCACATATTTTGACAGGGGTAATCCCACCAGAATAGCAAGCATAAACAGCAGGTATGCCCGGCGAAAAGTAAAAATCCCTGATACAGAAGCAGACCGTTTCATTTAATAATTCAGTAAAAATAGGTTTTCCACACGTCTGATTTAATAAGTTGTCCGATTTTAATCCTGCAAATTAGGAGAAATCAGGTTTTTTTGTATAAAACTATTGAAAATGATATCTGTGGGTATCATGGCCCGGGAACAAAAATGGGCCAGAACTCTTGAGCATCTGATCCGGGAGGATGATTTCAGTATATCCGGATGGATCAATCCTGTGGCACAGGCTCAAAGTGACATCGATCAGCTCATAGATCGATCTTCCCTGATCTGGATCCCTGAAAAACTGAACGGAGATATGACGGAGGCGGTTCAGGTATTGCGTAAATCCAAACATTTATTACTCGGGTTTCCGGTAGTTGATTTTGTAGAAGAAGCTTTCCATCTTTTAAAACTGACCCGCGAAGCTGAAGTGAAGGTACAAGTCGGCCATCAGGAACGGTATCTGCCGGCGATCCGAAGCATCATTCCTTTTCTCGACCATCCCCAGGCGGTTTATGTCAAACACTATACCACACTTTCGGGGATCACTGAAACACCCCCGTGGTTTTTGCAGGAGATGGTGTCTGATCTCGGATTGATCCTTCCGATTTTGCAAGGCCCTGAAAAGAGGGTGAAGGTTCACGTCTCCCTCTCACGCAATCATCTGCCTGTAACCATTGACATCCGGATTGAATTTCACAGCGGAGCATTAGCAAAATTACAATACCGGCCCATGACTGAAAAGCCCAAACGGACTATTGAAGTCATCCAGCCGGATGACATAATTGAGATCGACCTGATATCAGAAACCAGTGTGCGTCAAAAGTTACCACTCGAATCCGGCGACCGTCTACCCCGTGAAATTCTCTGGGAACCTCCCGGGAACCGCTCTGTTGGTTCATTGAATAATTCACTCCATTTTGATGACCAGATCACACAATGTATCTCTTTTTTACAAGCCTTAAAAAAAGATCATCAACCGGTTTTCCCGCTCGAAGAGGGATTTCATGCGCTGGAAATTGCCCGCCAGATCCAATCACAGATTATATCCTATTGATTTTTTGTTATTGATACTCTTTGTCTGTTGAAAAATAATTGTATTTTTGCACTCCAATTCGATGGACGTTTCTCATCAATTGGTTTTTAGGGATTTAATCAAATGATCGGAATATTGTGGATAACTTAAGTTACAAAACCATTTCGGCTAACCAGTCAACGGTAAAAAAAGAGTGGATCATTATTGATGCCACCAATGAAGTACTTGGCCGTTTATCTTCAGCGATTGCCATGATTTTACGTGGTAAGCACAAGCCTGATTTTACCCCCCATGTGGATTGTGGTGATAATGTAATAGTAATCAACGCTGAAAAAGTCAGGCTGACCGGCTCCAAAATGACTGACCGGGTACATTTCTCACATACCGGGTATCCCGGAGGCCAGCGTAAAACCACTCCGGAGCAGATGTTTAAAAAGAACCCGACACGGTTGGTTGAAACCGCTGTTCGTGGAATGCTGCCTAAAAATCGACTGGGCAGACAACTTTTTCATAATTTACACGTGTACACCGGCACCGAGCATCCTCATACCGGTCAAAAACCCAAAACCATAGATCTCAGCAGTATTAAATAATATGGAAATTATTAACACCATCGGAAGAAGAAAAGCAGCCATTGCCAGAATCTATTTTAATGAAGGTAAAGGACAGATCACCATTAACAAAAAAGAGTTAAAAGAGTATTTCCCGCTGGATCAGCTTCAGTATATCGTCTTACAGCCACTGAATGTACTTGATGCTTCGGCAAAATATGATATCCGCGTGAATCTCACAGGAGGTGGAATAAAAGGGCAGGCAGAAGCACTTCGACTGGCTATTGCCCGTGCCCTGGTAAAAGTGGATCCTGAAAATAAAAAAATACTTCGTACCAATGGTTTCCTGACCCGCGACTCGAGAGTTGTGGAACGGAAGAAACCCGGTCGCCCCGGAGCACGAAAGCGTTTCCAGTTCTCCAAACGATAAACCGGTTCATCACGAAGTTAGTTTAGTATCTAAACCAGACCGGATTTCATTCATTGGACTACCGGCCGGTTGTTAAATCAGAAGGTAAACTAAAAACAATCTTATGCCAAGAACAACTTTCGAAGAACTTCTCGATGCCGGGGTCCATTTTGGTCACCTGACAAGAAAATGGAACCCCAATATGGCTCCCTATATCTTTATGGAAAAGAATGGGATCCATATCATCGATCTGCACAAAACTTTGGCCCAAATTGATGATGCCGCCGAAGCATTGAAACGAATTGCCAAATCCGGACGGAAAATCCTTTTTGTAGCCACTAAAAAACAGGCCAAAGAGATCGTCGCCGAACGGGTGAAGCAAACCGGAATGCCCTATGTAACCGAGCGCTGGTCAGGAGGGATGTTAACCAATTTCCCCACTGTCCGCAAGGCAGTGAAAAAAATGAATACCATTGACCGGATGGCTACCGACGGCACTTTTGACCACATGTCAAAACGTGAACGGTTACAAGTCTCCCGCCAACGGGCGAAACTTGAAAAATTACTGGGCAGCATCAAAGACCTCACCCGGCTCCCGGCAGCTCTTTTCGTAGTGGATATCTCAAAAGAATATATCGCTGTAAGAGAAGCCATTAAACTGAATATTCCTGTCTTCGGACTGGTAGACACCAATTCGGATCCCGAACTGATCGATTTTGTGATCCCGGGAAACGATGATGCCTCCAAATCAATAGCGCTGATTATCGATATCGTATGTCGCGCCATCGAAGAAGGCCTCAGTGAAAGAAAAGCCGAAAAAGAAAAAGAAGCTGCCACGGCTAAAAATAAAACCGAAAAGGCAGAACCTTCTGAAAAAACCGAATCAACAAAATCAGACAATAAATAAAACCATGGCTGAAATAAAAGCATCAGATGTAGCCAAACTTCGTAAAATGACCGGTGCCGGTATGATGGATTGCAAACAGGCCCTTTCAGAAACCAACGGAGATTTTGACCAGGCAATTGATATCCTCAGAAAAAAAGGTCAGAAAATAGCCAGTAAAAGAGCCGGACGCGAAGCTTCCGAAGGAGTGGTCATTGCTAAAACCAACCCGGATCACACTTTCGGTATCCTGTTGGTACTGAATTGTGAAACCGATTTTGTGGCAAAAAATGAAGACTTTATCCAAAAAGCACATGAAGTAGCCGACCTGGCAATTCAAAAACAATGCAAGGACCTGCAGTCATTGAAAGAATTATCCATCCATGAAGACACGGTGGATAATGGAATCATCAATCTGGCCGGTATTACCGGAGAAAAAGTCGAACTCTCCTACTTTGCCAGCCTTGAATCGCCTTTTGTGGTAGCCTATATTCACCCGGGAAACCGTCTGGCAACCCTGGTAAGTTTTAATAAAAAAGCGGACGACCTTCAGGTTGGCAAAGACGTAGCCATGCAGGTTGCCGCCATGAACCCTATCGCGGTAGATAAAGACCGTGTGCCACAGGAAATAATCGACAAAGAACTTGAAATCGGCCGTGAACAGGCTATTGCCGAAGGCAAACCCGAGCAAATCATCGATAAAATTGCACAGGGAAAACTGGGAAAATACTTCAAAGAAAATACGCTTCTGAATCAGGACTTCATTAAAGACCATAAGATTCAGGTAAAAGAATATTTGGCTCATCATGACAAGGAGCTCACGGTTAATGATTTCTATCGTTTTACCTTGAATGTCTAAGAGTAAATACCAACGTATCCTCCTTAAATTATCAGGAGAATCCCTGATGGGACAGGAATCCCAGGGGATTGATCCGTTGCAGTTGCACAATTATACCGAACAGATCATTGCGGCTCGCAATGCCGGTATCCAAATTGGTTTGGTCGTCGGCGGAGGCAATTTTTTCAGAGGAATATCCGGAGCCGGACAGGGAGTTGACCGGGTAAACGGAGATTATATGGGAATGCTGGCCACCGTTATTAACGGACTGGCATTGCAATCGGCTTTCAGAAAAGAAGGTATTCCGTGCAACCTCTACACCTCTATCCGGATGGAACCGGTAGGAGAGCTCTGGAACCGGCATAAAGTACTGGATGCCCTGAACCAAAACCATATCTGTATTTTTACTTCCGGAACCGGTAATCCCTATTTTACCACCGACACCACTGCGGCCCTCCGGGCTTTGGAAATCGGAGCCGACGCTCTTTTGAAAGGCACCCGTGTTGACGGCGTCTATTCAGATGATCCGGAGAAAAATCCCGACGCAAAACAATTTACCGAAATCACCTTTAATGAGGTGATCCAAAGAGATCTGCGAGTGATGGATCAAACCGCTTTTACTTTATGTCGTGAAAATGATCTCAGGGTTATCGTCTTTAATATGAATCAAAAAGGTAACCTCCAACGTTTAATTTCAGGTGACAATATTGGTACAATCATCACAAATTGAATACATTTGTGTGGCTGAAACTAAAATGCACCCATTATGAACGAAGAGGTTGAACTGATTCTCGAAGATACTAAAGAAAAAATGCAGCGAACCCTCAGACACCTGGAGGGTGAACTGACCAAGATCCGGGCCGGGCGGGCTAACGTTCATATGCTGGACGGAATCACGGCAGATTACTACGGTACCCTGACCCCGATCAATCAAATCGCTAATATTAACACCCCGGATCCCAGAACCATTGCCATCCAGCCGTGGGAAAAAACCATGATCGAGTCGATTGAAAAAGCCATTTTGGCAGCTAATATCGGTCTGACCCCGATCAATAACGGGGATCTTATCCGGATTAATATCCCCATACTAACTGAAGAACGCCGTAAAGAACTGGTCAGACAGGTGAAAAATGAAGGTGAAAACACCAAGGTAAGTATCCGCAATATCAGAAGAGATTCAAACGACCACCTGAAAAAACTGATCAAACAAGGTCTTGCCGAAGATGCTGAAAAAAATGCAGAACAATCCGTGCAGAAACTGACCGATCAATATATTACTCAAATCGATCAGACTATTTCAGCGAAAGAAGAGGAAATTATGACTATTTAATGCCTCAACCCCTCACTGCAGTTGGTGCATATATCAATCTCTTTCCGTTTGGTAAATACCCGCTTCCGGAACCGATCGGCCGGTACGCTTTTCCATATTTCCGGTATCCTGTCAATAGTTGCATCCCCATAAGGATAACGCCCTGTTTTATCAAAACAACAGGGAAGCACCTTACCGTCCCAGGTTACTACCGGAGTGGTCCATACTCTTGTACAATGGTTTTTTAATGGATTCTTAATCTGTATGTTACCCGTATCATCCACTCGGTATCGTGCGTACCTGCGGTCTTCAGGAATCCATTGAATACTCTCCCGGTCCAAATCCAGTTGTGCACTTTTCAAAGTGTAATGATTAACGCCTGATGATTTCGACCAGTAAATAAAAGCCTCTTTTTGATGTTCATTTTGCCGGGTTACCACAAATTGCGCTTCGAGTAACGGATGCCGTTTTTTCAACTCTTTTTTCGCTTCAACTATTAAAGCGATTCCCTTTAAAACATTTTCTAACCGTCCTCCAACCCGGTACGCCTGATATACCTTTTCCGTCATTCCGTCGACACTGATGATCAAATGATCGAGCCCGCATAAAACCAGCCGTTCAGCCCAGTCCCGGTCGATCAGATTGCCATTGGTTGATACTACTGTGAAAATCCCTTTTGACCGTGCATATTGAATCATCCCGGGAAGGCCGGGATGCAGTAATGGTTCGCCCTGAAAATAACAGGCAAGATGAATTAACTTGTCACCTATGTCATCAATGATCCCCCTGAACAGGTTTACATCCATTTTCCCGGGCGGCCGGTCAAGATTACCGGCCCCCGAAGGACAATACGGACAGTGAAGCTGACAGCGGTTGGTTGGTTCGAGAGAGATGGCCATCGGTTGCCCACGGTGAAAATAATGACGTGAAATTCTTGTGAACCAGAAAGAAAAACCCAGGAGAAACAAATTCCAGATCCGTGCCATGGTGATTCGCTGCAACAGACGGAAAATTACCTGTATTTGAAAAATAATTTCCTTCATGGATAGTTACGGTGGATTTAGTGCTAAATATACAGAACCGATACCGGGGATATCAAATTTAATGACCAGAATATTTTTATTTTTGTTACCTTTTTCGGCTGTAAAAGCCTCCTTTTATGGGAAAAGATAAGTATACACTGCTGCAGCAGATTGACAGTCCGGATGACCTGAAAAAATTCGATGAATCTGACCTGATCGGGGTTTGCCGCGAATTGCGTGAATACATTATTGATGAAATATCCAATAATCCCGGCCATCTCGGCGCCAGCCTCGGGGTAGTTGAACTGACCGTAGCTCTTCATTACGTGTGCAATGCGCCTTATGACCACATTATCTGGGATGTCGGACATCAGGCATACGGCCATAAAATATTAACCGGCCGACGCGATCTTTTTCATACCAACCGTCAATATAAAGGGATCAGCGGCTTCCCTAAAATGTCTGAAAGTGAATATGATGCTTTCGGAACCGGACACTCCTCCACTTCGATATCCGCTGCGCTGGGTATGGCCGTGGCAGCCAATCGTAAAGGCGAATTCGACCGGCAAACCGTAGCAGTTATCGGGGATGGTGCCCTCACCGGAGGAATGGCTTTTGAAGGGCTCAATAATGCCGGGATTGAAAAATCCAATCTATTAGTGATCCTGAATGACAACAATATGGCTATTGATCCCAACCGGGGAGCCCTGAGCAACTATTTACTCGATATTGCCACTTCCAAAACCTACAACAAATTCAGAGACGACACCTGGAAAGCACTGGGATGGATCAGCAGAATCGGTCCGGATGCACGCCGTATGGCTCAAACCGTACAAAATGCCATCAAACAGATGATTCTAAAACAAAGTAATCTCTTTGAATCTTTTAATTTCAGGTATTTCGGACCGGTAGACGGACATGATGTCATCCATCTGGTGAAAGTATTAAAAGATCTCCGAAATATCCCGGGCCCGAAACTGCTGCATATTATCACCAAAAAAGGGAAAGGGTTCAAACAGGCCGAAATGAACCAGACCGCTTTTCATGCTCCCGGAAAATTCGACCGGCAAACCGGCGAAATCAAACCCGAACCGGCCGGACTTCCACAAAAATACCAGGATGTATTCGGACAAACCCTGCTGGAGCTGGCTGAAAAAAACGACAAAATCATCGGGGTTACCCCGGCTATGCCTACCGGGTCTTCTATGACCTATATGATGAACAAACTGCCCAAACGAACTTTTGACGTAGGTATTTCAGAACAACATGCAGTTACTTTCAGTGCCGGACTGGCAACCCAGGGAATGATTCCTTTTTGTAATATTTATTCCACATTCATTCAACGGGCTTATGACCAGGTGATCCACGATGTGGCACTGCAGAATCTCCCGGTTATTTTTTGTCTCGACCGGGGGGGGCTGGTTGGTTCCGACGGACCTACCCATCACGGCATATTCGATCTGGCTTTCATGCGTGCGATTCCCAACATGATCGTTTCTGCACCTATGGATGAGATTGAATTACGTAATCTGATGTACACGGCTCAACTTCGTAATCACGGACCGTTTTCTATCCGGTACCCACGAGGCAAAGGAGTGTGGCCCGAGTGGAAACAGCCCTTCGAGGAGATCGAAATCGGTAAAGGCCGGGTAATTACCCGTGGAGACCATGTGGCTATTCTCTCAATCGGCCATCCGGGCAATCTGGTTGCAGAAGCAATAAAAGCGCTGGCCGGCGAGAGAATACATCCTGCCCATTACGATTTCCGTTTTGTCAAACCTCTGGATGAAGAATTACTGCAAACTATTACCGAGCAATTTGATCAACTGGTTACCATCGAAGACGGTACAATTGTGGGAGGTTTTGGAAGCGCCATCCAGGAATGGGCCGCAGATCATCATTTTAAAGGGGAAATACATAAACTGGGCATTCCCGATCACTTTATTGAACATGGCACACAACAACAACTTTACAAAGAGTGCGGTTTTGATCCTGGTAGTATCGCCCAAACCGTTCGCCAGCTTTTGGGTGAATGATTTTGTTGTATCTTTACTTCGTAATCAAATCATCCTGACCTATGACCAGTCAGATCCAAGCCGCTCTGGTTGATGATGAAGAGAACAGCCTTGAGGCATTAAGCATCTTGCTCCAACGGTACTGTCCTGACGTAATAATTACCGGAACCGCCCAAACCGTTCAAGCAGCCGTTACATTAATTGATCAACTTCAACCCGAACTGGTTTTTCTGGATATTGCACTGCCCGACGGCCTCGGTTTTGAAGTGCTGGATCAGGTGACCCACACCGGTTTTGAGGTGATTTTCACTACGGCCTATGACCAGTATGCCCTGAAAGCGTTTGAATTCTCCGCACTGGATTACCTGTTGAAGCCTATTGACGCGCAAAAATTACGCGATTCTGTTGAGAAATACCGTAAATCCAACCATTCCACCACCCTGCCCGAACGAGTGTCAGTTCTGCGCGAAAACCTGACCGATAAAACCGAACACATCATCCTGACCTCTATGGATGGTTTTGAAGTACATAAAATATCCGACATTATTCGATGCGAAGCCAACGGCAGTTACACGGTTTTTTATCTAAATAACGGGCGTAAAGTAATTACTTCCAAAACATTGAATAATTTTGAGAAACTTCTATCCGATCTCTGTTTTGTGAGAGTCCATTCAAAACACCTGATCAACCTTGAATTTGTGAAAAAATATATCTCGGGACGCGGAGGGTATATCGTGTTTGAAGACGGAACCCAGGTTGATGTAAGCGAACGTAAGAAAAAAGAGTTCATCCGGAGAATGAAAGAACACGCCAGAAGTACATGAGTAATTTTCTTATAATACTTTTTTGTTTTTTAGCTATTGATTAGCTTCGTTTTTTGTAACTTTTGAAGCCTTTACCGGGAAAGAATGATATCAAACCAATAAAATAAATTGTCTATGAAAAAAATTACACTACTTTTTGCACTGATGCTTTTCTTCTCTGTGACTTTTGCCCAAAAGTATACAGTCAATGAAAATGCAGGGCTGGTTGACCGGCATTTATACAAACCGCTGGTTAAAGAAGCCCCAGCTCTCAAAACCGAAGGAGAAATATTTTACTCTGAAACATTCGATTTCAAAGACTCCGAAAACCCCAGGGGATGGACCCTGCCGGAAGGCTGGAATATTGTGGATGAAAATGATATGGGGCATTACTGGGTCTGGCGCGCCGGGACCGACAGTATCAAAGGAAAATACACTTTTGAGCCCGGTCACCGTTATTCTAAAACGCCTGAAGACGGTTATTTTGTCTTACCCATGGACGAATATAACTATGTGGATGGAGTGAGTACTTCAAACGGTGGTCACGCCTGGTTTCAGATGGCGCCGATCGACTGCTCCGAACATCCTTCTGTTGTGATGAAACTTCGCCAGTACTTTAGAAATTGCTGCGGATCTACTTACGTAAAAATCTTTATCAGTAACGACCAGGGCGTCCACTGGGCCGAATATAATATGGCCTATGGTACCACCACGAATGTGTTTTGTAAAAAACCTATCGTCGAAGTAAACATCTCCGAAGTGGCCGCCGGAATGCCGGATGTCTGGGTTAAATTCGAATGGGACAACAACAGTCATTATTTCTGGTGCATCGATGACTTTGAACTGATGGAGGGATACACCAATGAAATTCAATTGACCGATTCATGGGTGATGATGTCTGACCTGTATGATGATGACAATGATGAAGGCTATGTATTCATGACTCCCCTGTCACAGATCAATGGCGTGCTGGGTGGATGGACCTTCAAGGGAGCTTTTGTGAATGCCGGTAGAGATGATCAATACAACTGTCACCTGAACGCCCAGATTTTCAAGAACGGAACTTCGGTATATAACGAAAACTCCGAATCAAGAGATATCTGGTCACTTGACCGGGATACTTTTGACATTACCACACCCTACTTCCCGGATGATTACGGCACCTATAAATTTACCATGGAAGCAAAACAGGATCAGGAAGATGCCGTTCCGTCAAATAACAACTACATGGATTTCTTCAATGTCACAGACAGTGTGTATTCCATAGCTGACTGGGATTATGAAACTTATTCCAGTACTGCCTCCTGGGGGAATAATGACGGCGACTATCTGGGTATTCTCTATGACATTACACAGGCTACCGAAGTAAACTCCATGTCTGTATTCATTATGCAGCGACCTGAAAATCCACAGGCCAGTACACAGGTTGGCTACGGTTTCCAGTATTTTATTTTTAAATGGGATGAAGAAGCTCAGGACTGGATCGAAATAATCTCTGCCGAATACGGTGAAGTTACCGAAGATAACCTGAATACCTGGATCACCATGCCGATGGATAAAGACGGTGAATCAGAATTTATGGAACCGGGCCAGTATATCGCTGCCATTCAGGTATGGCACGGTGGAGGAGCAGGCCCTGACAATAATGTGTACCGGTTTACCATCGGTTCTGACCTGGATCATAAATACAATAAGGGGAAATCACTCTTCAAACTGATCTCCGGAGATGTCTGGAACGTCAATGATACCGACCTCTCCATGATCCGCCTGAATCTGAATTACACCGGCGCTCCTACTACCGGTTCGGTTACATTTAATGTAGATATGACCCTGCCGATCACTAACGGGTATTTCCATCCCGACTGGGAATTTGTGGATGTAGCCGGCACCTTTAATGACTGGGGCGGCTCCGCACACATGGAAGATCCGGATGGTGACGGGATTTACACGCTTACTATCAATGATATTCCTGTTTTCCAACAGATTGAATATAAGTACCGGATCAATGGAAACTGGGATACCTCGGAATTTCCGTTAGGCGGGCCAAACCGTACCTACATCACTTCCTACTGGAATGAACTGAATGATGTGTATAATAACGGCGTCAGTATGGGTG
>JAGHDB010000254.1 GCA_021160155.1 Bacteroidales bacterium
GCATGACCGTTGAATGGGACCTCAGAAAGCTTCCTTTTTTATCTAATCCCCTGCTTCCGGGAGATGCCGGTATTCCTGAAAAAATTTTAAGTAACTGGCACTCCTTTATTGGAGTTTCGTTGGGCTATACCATTTTAAAAACCTGTAAGACCTGCCCGTTTTACCAATCCAAACGCAGGAAATAATAATGAGTTTTAAAGAAAAACTGATTCGTGAGAAACTTCCCAGTCATGTAGCCATTATCATGGACGGGAATGGCCGGTGGGCACAAAAAATGGGTGCTGCACGAATTTTTGGGCCTAAGAAAGGAATTACGCCGGTACATGAAGTGGTTGAGGCTTCTGGAGAATTAGGGATTAAATATCTGACCCTTTATGCGTTCAGTACGGAGAATTGGGGAAGGCCTGCCAGTGAAATCAAGGCACTGATGGGTTTACTGGTCACAACCATAAAAAAAGAGGCCAACCAATTAATTAAAAATAAGGTCAGATTATTAATGATCGGTGACCTGAATAAACTTCCGGATACCCCCCGTAAAGAACTCATTTCTTTAACCGAGAAAACTGCTGATAATGACGGACTGACTCTTATTCTGGCTCTCTCATACAGTGCAAGGTGGGAAATAATCCATGCGGTGCGACAAATTCAGAAAGATACCCTGAATGGCCTGATAAAACCGGAGCAGATGGATCAGGAGCTGTTTAAAAAGTATCTGACTACCAGCCAGATACCTGATCCTGAATTGCTGATCAGAACCAGTGGGGAGTACCGGATCAGCAATTTTTTACTTTACCAGATTGCCTACTCCGAACTCTATTTTACCTCTACCCTCTGGCCCGATTTCCGGAAAGAGAATTATTATGAGGCACTGTACCATTATCAAAACAGAGAGCGCCGTTTTGGCTTAACCAGCGAACAAATTTAAACCCGTAGAATACATGCGACGATTTGTACTCTTACTTAGCATCTCCTTAGTTTCAGGATTGCTGCTGCCTGCACAGACAGTCACAAAATCCTATCCGGTTATTGACTATACAAAAACTGCAAAAGAATATGTGATTGGAGGAATCACCGTCTCAGGGGTTAAATACCTGACCCTCGGAGTACTCGTTCAGGCAACCGGATTGAAAGTGGGAGACAAAATCACTCTTCCGGGGGAAGCCACCCGAAAAGCCATCCAAAAGCTATGGGATATGCAACTCTTTTCTGATGTGCGTATTTCGGCTACACGGTTTATCGGTAATCAGGTGTTTTTGGATATTTACCTGCAGGAAATGCCCCGGCTCAGCCGCTTCTCTTTTTCAGGTGTCAATAAAACCGAGGCGGACGATCTGCGTGAAAAAGTCAAGCTGGTTCGCGGGAACCTCGTATCACCCTATACCATTAACCGGACCCGCAGCCTGGTTCGCGAACATTTTGTAAATAAAGGCTATCTGAATACCGAAGTTGTTATTACCCAGCATCCTGACAGTTTATTACGTAACGCGGCCATTCTCGATATCCATGTCGATAAAAAGAAAAAAGTAAAGATCCGGGAGATCCGTTTTGACGGGGTCACCGTTATTCCCGAAGTAAAGCTCAGGCGGGCTATGAAAGACACCAAACAAAAAGCCTGGTATAATATTTTTAAAGCCTCTAAATATATTGATGAGAACTTTAAAGAGGACAAGGTTAAACTGATTGCGAAATACAATCAACTGGGTTACCGGGATGCCCGTATTGTAAAGGATTCGCTCTATCATAATGATGATGGAACAGTGAGTTTATACCTGAAGATTAATGAGGGACACCAGTATTTTTTCAGAGATATTTCCTGGATCGGAAATACCCGTTACAGTTCGGAGAGTTTAAGCCGGGTGCTGAAAATCAAAAAGGGAGATGTATACGATCAAAACGTATTGCTTGACCGTTTGCAACAGGCACCGGATGCAGTGGGTAATCTTTATCTCGACTATGGATACCTTTTCTATTATGCTGAACCGATTGAAGTCAACGTTGAAGGAGACTCAATTGATATCCAGATAGTGATCAACGAAGGGCAGCAAGCCCGGATCAATAAGGTGATTATCAAGGGGAACGATCGTACCAACGAACATGTGATCCGGCGGGAGATTCGCACCAAGCCGGGTGACCTGTTTAACCGGTCTGCCGTGATCCGGTCAGTCAGGGAGCTGGCTCAACTCGGTTTTTTTGATCCTGAAAAAATTGTACCTAAACCTATTCCTGATCCCTATAACGGTACCGTAGATATAGAATATAATGTGGTTGAACGGGCCAATGACCAGATAGAAATCTCAGGAGGGTGGGGAGCCGGTATGGTGATCGGTACCCTGGGAATTCGCTTCGGCAATTTCTCGGCACGTAATTTCTTCAATAAGAAAGCCTGGCGCCCCCTTCCAACCGGCGATGGTCAAAACCTGAGCGTTCGTGCACAATCAAACGGCAAATATTACCAGTCATACAGCGCCTCCTTTGTAGAACCCTGGCTGGGTGGGAAAAAACCCAATTCATTCTCGGTTTCGCTGTATCATACCGTGCAAACTAATGGCCGGCAAAATGATGACGATCTGTTCCAGTCGATGCAGATCAGCGGGGCATCGATCGGACTGGGCCGGAGACTTTCCTGGCCTGATGACTACTTTACTTTGTTTAACCAACTCTCCTTTCAGCAATATAATCTGAAAGACTGGAGTTACTTTATTGTAAAAAACGGCCGGATGAATAACCTGAGTTTCACTACTACGCTGGGACGAAACTCAACCGACCAGATCATCTATCCCCGTATGGGTTCAAACTTCTCCCTGTCACTTCAGATAACTCCTCCCTATTCGGCATTCAATCATAAGGATTATAGCAAGCTCCAGGATGACGAGCGGTACAAATGGGTAGAATACCACAAATGGACCTTCAAATCAAGCTGGTACACCCGCCTTTGGTCGGTGGGTAATGCCGAACAGGGAGAGAGCCGTGATTTTGTGCTGGCCACTAAAGCCGAATTCGGATACCTGGGATTTTATAATCCCCATGCCCGGTCTCCGTTTGAAGGATTTGAAGTAGGGGGTGACGGTATGATGGTGTACAGTTATTATGGGAAGGATATTATTGCTTTAAGAGGATATGCCAACGGGTCACTAACCCCGCCGCAAGGAGCCAATCTGTATAATAAATTTACCATGGAACTGCGCTTCCCCATCTCACTGAATCCCCAGGCTACCCTGTTTGCTCTGGCTTTCTTTGAAGCCGGAAATGCCTGGTATGAATTCAAGGATTTTAACCCGTTTGATATGAAAAGATCTGCCGGACTGGGGGTCAGGATCTATCTTCCTATGTTCGGTATGATGGGAGTTGATTGGGGGTACGGATTCGATGATATTCCGTATAGCCCGGGTAAAAACCACAGCCAATTCCACTTTGTGCTGGGCCCGCAGCTCTAAATTGATTTTTTTGGTATGATAATTGAAATATAGAGAAATAAACTGTACCATCATGAAGAAAATATTTTTGATTTCCGGCTTATTAATTTTGAGTGTCACCATGGGGTTTGCCCAAAAGTTTGCTTACGTGGATACCGAATACATCCTGGGGAGAATCCCTGCCTATAGTGCCGCTCAAAAACAACTTGACCGACAGTCTAAGGAGTGGCAGAAAGAGATCGAAACCATGAAAACCGGGATTGAAAAGATGTACAAAGATTATCAGGCAGAACGGGTGTTGCTGACTGATGACATGCGTACCAAACGTGAAGATCAGATCATTAAGAAAGAGAAAGAGATGAAGGATCTGCAGCGTAAATATTTTGCCCCTGAAGGGCTGCTTGCAAAAAAACGTCAGGAACTGGTAAAACCTATCCAGGACGATGTGTTCAATGCTATCAAACAATTGGCCACCGAAGGGAATTACGCCGTGATCTTTGATGTGGCTTCAGGGCCGGTGATGCTTTTTACGGATCCCAAATATGACAAGAGTGATAACGTATTGGAGAAGATGGGAATTAAAAATTAATTTCTATCTTTGCCCTGCTTTATAAACATCTGATAAACAGTAATAATGAGAAAACAATTTATTGCATTTATTGCTCTGGTGCTGATAGTAGTTGGAGCAACCGGTTCCATCCAGGCACAAGTAAAAATCGGGTATATCAATTCCAGTGATTTACTGGCCCAGATGCCTGAACGAGACAGTTTACAGGCTGTATTTGATAAAGAACGTCAGGGTATCTCAAAAAGGATGGAAGAGTTGCAGGTTGAGTACAACAACAAATTAGACACCTATGTGAATCAGCGGGACTCTCTGTCAGATTTTGTTAGAAAAACCAAAGAGACCGAATTGACGGATATTAAAAACCGGATTGATGCCTATAATCAAACTGCGGGTCAGGAGTTACAGAAACGTCAGAGTGAGTTGCTGCAGCCACTGTTTAATAAGGTTCAAAAAGCCATCAAGGAGGTTGCAGAAGAGAATAAGTTTACCTACATTCTGGATGTCTCTACGGGAGTGGCACTTTATTACCCTGAAGGAGACACTACTTTGGATGTAATGCCTCTGGTTAAAGCCAAACTGGGTATAAAATAGCAGGGAACCTAAAACTGGAAATCCTTGCTGGTTTTGCAGGGATTTTTTTATGACAACCATCAATCAACCCATCGGTATTTTTGATTCCGGAGTGGGTGGCTTAACCATCCTGAAAAGCCTGTTGCAACAAGCTCCCGAAGAAGCGTATATTTACCTGGCCGATTCTGGCTATGCTCCGTATGGCGACCGGGATAAAGAGTACATCATTCATCGTGCCGGACTGGTGACGGATTTTCTGCTGAATCGTGGTGCCAAACTGATTGTAATTGCTTGTAATACCGCAACCGGAGCGGCAATCACCACCCTTCGTAATCGGTACGATGTGCCTTTCGTGGGCGTAGAACCTGCTGTAAAACCTGCAGCACTACGGTCAAAAACCGGACATATTGGTGTATTGGCTACCCGACAGACTTTCCAGGGGGAACATTTTCAAAGAACTGCCGGTTTGCATGCTCGCGAGATTGAAGTGCACGTGCAGGAAGGTCAGGGCCTGGTGGAATGGATTGAGTCGGGGATGGAAGATGAGGATTGGATACGGCAACAATTATCCGGTTATCTGGTGCCACTGCTGGAGCAAAATATTGATCAATTGGTACTGGGTTGTACACATTATCCCTGGCTTATTTCTTATATGAAGCAACTGTTGCCAGAAAATATTGAGATTCATGATCCTGCACCGGCTGTGGCCCGGCAGGTTTTACGGGTACTTCAATCATGCCATCTTTACCGGTCGCCCGGGGTATCTGTAGCACCTCAGTTTTATACAACCGGTCAGGCGGGTTTTCTCAATCGGTTTGTCAAAGAACATCTCAATCTGAATGCTCAATCCGGAACAATTTCTCTGAGTTAATGAAAAGGTTAATAATTTTCTGATACTTTGCTTGTTTCTCAATAAGAAATCTGTATAACTTTGCACCAGATCAAAAGAAAAGAATATAGGGCTATATCCATTAATTACTAGGATATGGCCCAAAATTTTAGGATTACATTTAGCTTAGATATTACGCAATATGGACAAACACACAAAGGTCATCGAGATTGAGGAAGTGGTAATTCGATTTTCCGGAGATTCCGGAGATGGGATGCAGCTTACCGGAACCCTCTTCTCAGACACATCGGCTCTTTTTGGTAACGATGTGGCTACTTTCCCTGATTACCCCGCTGAAATTCGGGCCCCACAGGGTACGGTCGGGGGAGTTTCAGGATTTCAGGTTCACTTTGGACATTCGCAAATTAATACTCCGGGAGATTATTGTGATGTGCTGGTTGCTATGAATCCGGCTGCCCTGAAAGCTAATTTCAGGTGGGTCAAACCGGATGGGATCATCATTATTGACACGGATGCATTTGTGGAGAAAAATATTATCAAAGCAGGATATAAAGAAGATCCGCTTAAAGAAGAGCCCCTCAACGGTATTAATCTGATCAAAGCTCCCATCTCCAGTATGACGCGTGAAAGTCTGAAGGATATCGGTCTAGACCAGAAATCAATTCTGAGAAGTAAAAATATGTTTGCTTTAGGGATTGTGAGCTGGATGTTTGATCGGCCGCTTGAACACGCGATTAAGTTTTTTAATAAGAAATTTGCCAACAAACCGCTGTTGATAGAGGCCAATACCAAGGTATTACGTAATGGTTATCATTATGCCGAAACGATAAAAGCTATTGCATTTAATTATAAAGTCCGCCCGGCTGAAATTACCAAAGGTACCTACCGGATCATCAACGGAAATACGGCTACTGCCTGGGGGCTCCTGGCAGCTGCTGAAAAAGCCGGATTAAAACTCTTTTTAGGTTCGTATCCCATTACACCGGCTACTTCAATTTTGGAAGAACTGGCGGCTCGCAAGGATTTAGGCGTGAAAACATTTCAGGCTGAAGACGAGATTGCCGGTATTTGTACTTCGTTTGGCGCCAGTTTTACCGGCCATCTGGCAGTGACTTCCACAAGCGGACCGGGTCTGGCTCTTAAAAGCGAAACATTAGGGTTGGCCGTGATGACTGAATTACCTCTCGTAGTGATCAATGTCCAGCGGGGAGGCCCCTCTACCGGATTACCCACGAAAACCGAACAAGCCGATCTGATGCAGGCGCTTTACGGCAGAAACGGTGAATCTCCCTTAGTAGTGATGGCGGCTTCAACTCCTTCAAATTGTTTTGATTATGCCTATATGGCAGCTAAAATAGCCCTGGAACACATGACGCCGGTGATTTTGATGACTGAAGGTTTTCTGGCTAACGGAAGTGAACCTTGGAAAATACCGGATCTGGATACTTATCCTGAGATCAAACCCCCGTTTGCTCCCAAGGACCAACCGTATTCTCCATATGAAAAAGATCCGGATACACTGGTTAGAAAATGGGCCGTACCCGGAACTCCTGACCATGAACACCGGCTGGGTGGCCTGGAAAAAGACCCTGCAACCGGAGGTGTTTCTTATACGCCTGAGATACATGAGTTTATGGTAAAAGCTAGGGAAGAAAAGATCAACCGGGTAGCAAAAGATATCCCTCCGTTGGCTATTGAGGGGGATGAAGATGCCGATCTGTTGATTATTGGCTGGGGAGCTACTTACGGACACCTGTTAACTGCTATTGACAGCCTGAGAAAAGAGGGCCTGAAACTGGCTCTTGCACATTTTAACTATATCCGCCCGTTGCCTGAAAATTCCGGAGAAATATTGGGCAGATTCAAAAAACGACTGGTGTGCGAAAATAACCTGGGGCAGTTTGCCAACTATTTAAGAATGAATTTTCCTGAATATCCTTATCATCAATTTAACAAGATTCTGGGATTACCGTTTACCGTGGAAGATCTGAAAGATGCGATACGTAAAAACCTGGAGGTATAATCATGCAAGAAGTGACTCAATTAAAACCTGAAGATTTTAAAAGCGACCAAATAGTTCGTTGGTGCCCCGGTTGTGGCGACCATGCAGTATTAAGTGCCGTTCTGAAAGCACTGCCGCAAATCGGATACAAACATGAAGATGTGGTTTTTATTTCGGGGATAGGATGCTCCTCCCGGTTTCCCTATTATGTCAATACATATGGCATTCACAGTATCCACGGCCGTGCCGCAGCCATAGCCAGTGGCGTAAAAGTGGCTAACCCTAATCTCTCTGTTTGGGTAATTACCGGAGACGGAGATGCCCTGGCTATCGGAGGTAACCATTTCATCCATTTGGTACGACGCGATGTGGACCTGAATGTGATTCTGTTTAATAATCGGATTTACGGACTGACAAAAGGACAATATTCTCCAACCTCCGAAATCGGTACCGTTACCAAAACATCTCCGTTCGGAACCATTGAGAGGCCATTTAAACCGGGTGGAATCGCCATCGGAGCTAATGGCAGTTTCTTTGCAAGAACGATAGACAGTATGCCCAAATTGTCGACGGAGATATTCATCGAAGCTTCAAAACATAACGGAGCCTCTATCGTGGAAGTACTCCAGAATTGTGTCATTTTTAATGACCGTACCTGGGCTGACATTACCGACCGGCAATTTCGTGACGACCGGGTTATTGTATTAAAACATGGAGAACCGATGATTTTCGGTAAAGAACGTGACAAAGGACTGATCCTGAAAAACAGTCAGATTTCTGTAGTGAAACTGGGTGAAAACGGAATCACTGAAAAAGATTTACTGGTGCATGATGCCCAGACTGAATATGCCGGATTACATCTGTCTCTGGCCAATATGGAATATCCGACACATCCGGTGGCTCTGGGTGTGATAAGATCATATAATCTGCCTACCCATTATGACCAGGCTTTAACCGACCAGGTTAGGGAGGTGCAACAAAAATCAAAGATTAAAAATATGAAAGACCTGCTTCACTCCGGAGCAACCTGGGAAGTCAAATAAAAACTGTATTTATATCAAAAGGAGGCACCAGCCTCCTTTTTTTTACCCCGGGCAAACCATGTTTTGTCAGATTTCGGTATTTTGGTAAAAATCTCCCATGGAAAAAAGTATGAAGAAGCTACCTACCCAACGCCAGGATTACCGGTATAAAAAGATTGTCTATACCGAGTCCATGAAAGGAAGCCGGCAACTGCTTCAAAGGTTTTTGAACAAGCAAACAGCCGATAAAAACATTTTTCACAACCTCATGCGGTATAAAGCAAGTGAAATACTGCTGGTAGCGAATCTCTATGATACCTTTATCCTTGAAAACGAAGACCGGTTTTTTGAACAGGCTATGGGAGAAATTTACCACCTGAGCCTCTCTTCACTACCCAGAATTACCGGAGTAACTTCTTCTGAAGGCGCTTTATCCATGCTCAAAGAC
>JAGHDB010000154.1 GCA_021160155.1 Bacteroidales bacterium
ATCATCCTCTCCCGCCCCACCCCGGTCTTTCTTGAACGGCTTTTTGAACTTGAGGTCCCTGAAATATTTGACGGATTAATCACTGTGAAAAAAATTGTCCGTATCCCGGGTGAAAGAGCCAAAGTAGCAGTTGAATCATATGATGAACGGATAGATCCGGTAGGAGCCTGTGTAGGGATGAAAGGATCAAGAATCCACGGTATCGTCAGAGAGCTTCGTAATGAAAATATCGATGTGATTAATTATACCTCCAACATCGCACTTTTTATTCAGCGTGCTTTGAGTCCGGCCAAGATCAGTTCGCTGAAAATAAACGAAGAAGAAAAACATGCCGAAGTTTATCTTAAACCCGATGAGGTTTCACTGGCCATCGGTAAAGGAGGATTGAATATTCGCCTGGCCAGTATGCTGACTGAATATGAAATTGATGTTTTCAGGGATGTCGAAGAGGAGGAAGAGGATATTGATCTTGAGGAATTTGCTGATGAAATTGAAAGCTGGATATTAGATGAGCTGAAAGCCATAGGGTGTGATACCGCCCGCAGCATGCTTGATCTAACGGTTGAGGAGTTGGTAAAAAGAACCGACCTTGAAGAGGAGACCATTAAAGAGGTGATTAAAATCATTAAAGCAGAATTTGAGAAGTAAACCAGACGGATGACTAAAAGAAAGGCACATTATGGCAGAGGGTAAACGGCTGAGTAAGGTCGCCAGAGAATGTAACGTAGGGATTTCAACGATTGTAGAATTTCTCTCTAAAAAGGGATTTGAGATCGACAGTAATCCCAATGTCAAAATTCCCGGTGAAGCCCTGGAAATGGTCTACCAGGAGTACCAGCAAGACCAGTCGGCCAAAAGACAGGCTGAACAGTTCATAAAAGAACACAGGCTTGAAACCCGTACCACTTTGTCTCTGAATGACAACCGACCTGATCATGGCACACAGGAGCAGGAACAGGAAGATGTGTTACTGATTCAGGATACGAGTGCCGGGACAGACATGGGACCCGAACCGGAAGTTATTGAAAAAGAATCCGTTCCTGACAAAAAGGAGAAAACAACAGAGGCTGAAGAAATTATTATTGAAATAGAAAAACCCAAGGGACCCAAGGTAGTGGGTAAAGTGGATCTGAAGAAAAAAACAACGAAGAAGAAAAAAGAAGAAAAAGAAAAGAAAACCGATAAGGAGACTGAAGAAAAAGCAGAGGAAGAAAAAAAAGAGGTTATTGAAGAGCAACCTGTTATTACGCAACCTGAGAAAAAGGAGGAAGAGGAGTTAACAGAAACCACCCGGGCTAAAGATTTAATCAGTGAGGTAAAAGTTGTAGGCAAGATTGAGCTCGATTCGATGAATCTGCGTACCAGACCAGCCAGAAAGAGTGCAAAGGAAAAACGTGAGGAACGTGAAAAAGCTGCAGCCAGGTCAGGTAAAAAACAACCTGCCGGAGAAACCAGGAGTAAAGAAACCAAACCATATCGTACTAAATCCCCCAAGCTGGACGGTCCAACTGTGGTTGGAAAAATAGATCTCTCAGAAAAAGATCAGGGTGATAGGGGAAAAACGGGAGAGCAGTTAAAAAAGCATCCCAGGAAAAAAAGGAAAAGAATCAGGAAAGACCGGGTATCCCTGGTAAATGGAGAAAAAGGACAGGATCACAAAAAATGGACAAAAGTCTCTAAAAAAATCTCTCACAAGGAGGTGAATCAAGAGGATGTGGAAGCCCAAATTAAAAGTACCATGGCCCAGATGGAGGGTAAGGGAAAATCCAAAGCATCCAAGCACCGGCGGGAGAAACGTGATGCAATTCGTCAGTCTGAACAAAAAGCAGCTTTACAAAAAGAGGCTGACAGCCACATTCTTAAAGTAACTGAATTCGTCACGGCTAATGAATTATCAAGTTTGATGAATATTCCGGTTAATGATATCATAGCTGCTTGTATGTCTCTTGGGCTTTTCGTGTCAATCAATCAACGCCTGGATGCCGAAACCATTACTCTGGTAGCAGATGAATATAATTACGAAGTTGAATTTATCAGTGTGAATCTCCAAGACAACATTGAAGAAACTGATGACCTGGAAGAAGACCTTGTCCCGCGTCCACCCATTGTCACGGTTATGGGACATGTGGATCACGGAAAAACATCACTTCTTGATTATATCCGGAAAACCAATATTATTGCCGGTGAGGCAGGTGGAATAACACAACATATCGGCGCCTATAAAGTGGTGCTGGAGGATCAAAAAACCATTACGTTTCTGGATACCCCCGGTCACGAAGCTTTTACTGCCATGCGGGCCCGGGGTGCCCAGGTTACCGATATCGCCATCATTGTAATTGCTGCTGATGATGCAGTAATGCCCCAAACCATTGAAGCCATTAATCATGCCTCAGCAGCAGGAGTACCAATCGTATTTGCCATCAATAAGATTGACAAGGAGGGAGCTCAACCTGAGAAAATACGTGAACAACTGGCTAATATGAATTATCTGGTTGAAGACTGGGGCGGTAAATACCAGGTTCAGGAAATCTCGGCCAAAAAAGGTATAGGAATCAACGAATTGCTTGAGAAAGTTCTGCTTGAAGCTGAATTACTTGAACTTAAAGCCAATCCCAACAGACGGGCATCAGGATCTGTCATTGAATCTGCTTTAGACCGCGGACGGGGGTATGTTACCACCCTGTTGGTACAAACAGGAACACTGAAAATCGGGGATATTATGCTTGCCGGAAGTCATTTTGGCCGTGTGAAAGCAATGTTCAATGAAAGGGGAACGGCCATTAAAGAAGCCGGTCCCGCAGATCCCGTACTGGTACTTGGACTGAACGGGGCTGCACAGGCAGGATATAATTTTAATATACTCGAATCTGAACATGAAGCCCGTGAAATTGCCACAAAAAGAGAAATTTTGCAGCGTGAACAGGAATCGCGTACCAAAAAACATATCACTCTGGATGAAATTGGCCGAAGAATTGCTATTGGTAATTTCCAGGAGTTGAACCTGATCATTAAAGGAGATGTCGACGGATCTGTCGAGGCAATTGCCGATGCCATGATCAAACTCTCTACTCCTGAAATACAGGTCAATATTAATCACAAAGCAGTAGGTCAAATATCTGAAAGTGACATCCTGTTGGCTTCAGCTTCCAATGCCATCGTGATTGGATTCCAGGTTCGTCCTTCTCTGGGAGCACGTCGGCTGGCAGAAAAAGAGGACATTGAAATCAGGCTTTACTCAATTATTTACGATGCCATCAATGAGATCAAAGCTGCCATGGAAGGAATGCTGAGTCCCGAAATCAAAGAGGAGATCACCGGAACACTTGAAGTACTGGATACTTTCAAAATAACAAAAGTCGGAACAATTGCCGGTTGTGTAGTAAAAGACGGCAAAATATTACGCGACTCCCATGTACGTGTGATCCGTGACGGTATTGTGGTTTATGACGGTGAACTGGGCTCCCTGAAAAGATTTAAAGATGAGGCCAAAGAGGTGGTATCCGGACTTGAATGCGGACTGAATATTGAAAACTTCAATGACATCAAAGTAGGGGATGTAATTGAAGCTTACCTCCGGAAAGAGGTAAAGAAGACATTGTAAGGAAACGCAATTACGGGGATACGGATCCTCTCATCCCTCCTCAGGAAATCAGTTCACCGTATTTTGCAGCATCCATTAAATCATCCAGTTCTACAGGATTAGTAATTTCAATCCGGATCATCCATCCTTCACCAAAAGGATCCGTATTAACCAGCTCAGGCTTATCTTCGAGAGCCGGGTTTACTTCAACTATTTTACCGCCAACCGGAAGATAAAGTTCTTCAACTGCTTTAACCGCTTCAATATTGCCGAACGCTTCTCCTTTGTTCAGGGTTTCACCTACTGTTTCAATCTCCACAAAAACAATATCGCCCAGATTGGATTGGGCATAATCGGTGATACCTACATAAGCAGATTGTTCTTCTACACGGATCCACTCATGATCCTGGGTGTACTTCAGATTATCAGGAATATTCATCTTTTAGGGTTTTTAATGATGTCTCAAAAGTATAAAAATCCCCACTAATTTGTCAGGGTAAATCTCAGGTTAAATCCGATTTTTGTATTGGAAGTTGGATAAGAGAGTGTCACAAAGGGATGATTAATCACCTGGTCATAGAAGAAGCGCAGGTTAAACCGGCTACTAAGTACATAATCGGCAGTAAATTTTAAAGTTATAGCTCGTTGACCGGATGTAAGTTTATCCACATCCTCTTCAAGTTTCCGCATGATCATCCGGTTGTCCCGGATAGAAAGATCAAGCCGGAGATCAAGGTCGGACTGAAAACTCCGTTTGGTTCCGCCGGCTTTTATAGAAATTGGAACTTGCTGGAAACGATATCCTCCTCCCAGCCTGAATTCATCCGAACGGTTTTCCATCAACTGGTTATTGTTCAGGCTCAGGGTCATGTTGCGGCTTTTTACTATCTCTATACGTAACATAAAACTATTTTGCAGTTGGGCATCCAAACTGATCAGCGGACTCATTTGTTCGGAGATACTGATTCCGCCGATCTCCCGTTCAGGGAGAAAATTGAACTGTAAGTCACGAATATAGTTCAGCCCGTCTACCTCATCCGGATCCCAGTAAAGGTTGGTGGTAAAAGAACCTACAGAATAAGTCGAGCGGTAACTATGCGAAATACTCAGGTTCTTAAAAATCCTTTTGGCCCAGTCGGTCCGCTGCAACCCGCGATAATCAATTCTCCAGTTAGGCATCATGCTCAATATTCCGGGCATAGGATTCAAACTGATGTTTCCTGCGTCTTTTCCTGAATAGGCAGCCAGAAATGCAGGAATCAGCACTTCCTGGGAAGTAGGGCCGAATCCATCTGCATATCCCGGCACATCCCCGTTATTGGGATCATAAAAGCGGCTGCCTGAAACCTGCCCGTTAAGCATTCTCTGGCCCAGTCTTTTAGAAATCACTACCCGGTTGTTTTTAAACTGTTCCCAACTGGCGGAAGCATAATTATTATTTGCATCCGGATTCTCAAATGCAGTTTTTAATGAAAAGAATGACATACTGAAGTTACCGGTGAACATGGTATTTTCAGCCGAGAATCCATCCTCATGATAAATGTAAAACTGCTCCACATTTTGCGACATAGCTCTTGAAGCAGTCACCTCAATTCTAAGGTCTGATACCGGTTCAATACTGGCTCTGAATTGCAGACTGTTGCGACTTTGGTCCATATAAGCCTGGTTGAGTGTACTGTCGGTTGTCAGCCATCCCTGTGCAGCTGCATAATCTCCAAAAGCAGAATCATGCCTGCCCATGATAAATCCCCACCCCGGAGCCATAGTCCCATCCACGGAACGCATACCCAACCACTGGGCTACCGGGAGAAATCCGGGCAACATGGTACCGGCATCGGTACTGTAATTCACCGACACACTCTTAATTCCCATGAGTAAATGTGCAGTGTTTTCTGCAATAAAAATCAATGGATTTTGTTTCACTTCTGCATTACCGGTGACTTCGATCCGCCCGCCCGGCACATCTTTATCCGCAGTGATCCGTATCCTTCGGTTGTTCACAATCTCCGTTTTGACATTCACTACCCGTTGGGTCTGATCATAAAAAACTGCGGTGACATCTTCAGTCATCAGATCATGAATAATCAGCTTGGGTTTGTTGGCTTTAAGGCTTATGTTTTTAGCTGTAAACGTCACGGTTTGGGTCTGTTTCTTGGCCCCTCCCGATGCACGTCGTTTAAATTTATCATCGATTTTCTTTAAAAATCCCACCTTATTATACAATTTTTGCAGGCTTAGTGACCCGTTCATCTGGAGGGTGCTGTTATTTTGCACGGTATTCCCCAAAATAATGGTATCAGGGGTAATCGGACCGGCAGACCAGTCGAAATCAGTACGATACGTCAGATTGGCCGACTGAATCCAGTCAAACAGAGGAATTTTATTGATCGGAATATTATATTGTGCATTGATGGTATGATGATACTTGGTTGTCCGGCCGAAAGCCAGCAGATTGTCCCAGATACTATCACGTTTTTGTTTGAAATCAGGTTCATCCCTGTTCATTGATCCGTCAGGCTCATCCACTCTGGCCACATTCTGGGCAGAAAAATCGAGTTTCAGATTTCTTGACAGATCCCATTTAAAATCATAGAGCCGGTTCCAGTAGAAATTTTTATTATAAGTAGGATCAATCTTCAGGTAAGGATTGGAGATATTACGGAATTTAATTTCATTATACTGTCGTTGCAGGTTGGTCTGGAACCGCATCATGGATGGTTTATAAAAGAGATTAAAATCCCTTATCAGCCTGAAAGCCGGTTTATTAAGTGCCGTGGATTTTTTAAAGGGCTCCCAGGGTTTTGAATTATTATCGTTGTAAATGTAACTCAGCACCATATTATAATTACGGTTCAGATTTTGTTCGGTTTTTATATTTCGCGATAATGCTTCACTGTATGAGTAAGAGACCGACCAGTTGCCAATATCATAAATTTTGGGTTCCCTGCGGGATTTTGTTTTGGGATCTATCCGGACATTGGTAATATTTATGCTTCGCCTCCGGGTATAATCTTGTGAAATATAGATAATCGAATCCCGTTCTTCACGGGATTCTGCATTATCCAGGGCTGCCTGAAGCGGAATATCAGGATCCAACGGGTTATATTGCGGATTACGTTTCATTTCTGACAACCCGACGAAAACCGGCAGATTGACTCCTGCCTTCTGGGGAAACAGGCGACCCAACTGCAAACTTGAAGAGACATCATAATTAAAAATCTCTTCGCGGCTCCGCTGCTGTACTTTTTTATCGATACTGCCAAATCCCGGTACACTGCCGCCTGTCGCCACCGAAAGGGATCCGAGATCAGCCAGTTTCACATTCATCCGGGCGTTGGCCGCCCAACCTCCTGATTCATCAAATTCAGTCAGCCGCAATTCGTTCATCCAGATGATTCCCGACTTAGGCAGTCCGTCATCCGGTTGCAGGTTATTGGCCTGTGATGGGTTACGTACTCCGATCATGATGGTTTTGACGTTACTCAGGTTTGGATTACCTACTACTGATACCCGGTTATTTCCATCGTACATCTCAAAAATATTTTCCAGCGTGACATGGCTGTCGGTTTTACGGATTTCATCATTTCTGAGTTGTTTAACCTGCTGGAATATTTTCAGTTCGATATTGAATTCATTCACATCCGGCCATACGAGTTCACGTCCGGTCAAATCGGCCTGATATTTCGCCGGAGGTTTGAGATGCGGAGTCAACACCAGGGGAATCTCGTATTCATAGTAATTTTGCGTATAGTCAGAGCCGACCCGTATAAATGCCCTCAAATCCCCATTCTGCAGTTCATCTTCATTAATTGCCTCCGCATGGGTAAATAGCCGGAGACGTTTGAACTGACGCATATCAATGCTTTTATTGATGTAGGCCGCCCGGGCATCTCCATCCTCTAAATCAGTCACTTTAAATGCAATAGACTGCTCATTTTTCTGGATCATCTGCGGATTGTTAGGATCGGTGATCCTGGCAATCCCCGGAGGAAGCACATAATTAACCGGGTAACGATTCCCATTCTCTTCGATATTGACCGAAAAGATCTCGAATTTTCCACGGGTAGATTCGGGTGTACTCAACTGTTCGGCTCCTTCAAGAAGGCTCAGATTATACTTTCGCCATTCGCCCCGTACCAGGTCGAGAGAAGCCAGTCGCAGAATGACCGGTTCACCGAAACCGGTAAGAAACATCCGGATAAACCGGATTGATTTAAAATCCTGGATACCTCCAATAACTTTCTGGGGTTCATAAATCGGTACTTTAAACTGGTACCAGGTAACCGGTTCACCCTGGTCATTTTTCCCAACAATAGCATCGGTTATATAATTACGGCCCACCACAAAATCCTCCTTCCTCAGGCTCACTTTATACTGATAATAAGATTCGGATTCACTCAGTGTATTATCATGATTAATATCCTCCACATCCGGAAGGTTGGATGATTGCGTGGGATAGGCTGTTTGATCGGGAGTGGGGGAATTACCATCCAGTCCGTTATACTTTTTATAACGATCCAGTATCCCGAGTTGTTCCTGGTCATAATCATCGCCCCTGAAATAATGAAAATCATCACTGGAAGGATCATCAAGCAGAGAAAGGTAAGCCTGGGAAGCAGGATTTACAATCTGTTGAAGGCTATCCAGAAATCCCGCAAAAAAAGTACGTTCATTTTCATCTGATAATCCATCCAGACCGATATCCTGGTATTTTCGTGCCTGAACATCGTTATCGAAAGCATTCACAAAGGATTGTACTGCCGGTACCCTTCCCCAGACGGTGGTATCGATATACGCTTTGGAGAGATCATCGGAGGTAGGCAAACCGTTTTCAAAAGCTTTACGGCCGTCTTTCAAAACGTCTTCCGAAATATTACCCAGATCGAAAAATATGGAAGGATCCCGGTCATCCCGAACGGTATTGTTTTTTTCATCCTCCACATAAGGATCCATCAGCCAGAACTCAAGATATTCCACATTGGCTGCTTCAAAATCATTGGTCTGCAATTTGCTCATAATTCCAGCCCAGCGGGATTGCGGTGCACGAAGTTTTCCATCGGCATTCACACCGGCCGAATACTTTGATCCGCCTGCATCATAATTATAAGGGCCTCTTTCCTGGGGATAATAAGCCAGGTTAAGCACCTGGATGTAAGTTGGTATGTTATTCGGGCTCTCTTTATACGGAAAAATTTCCTGCTCTTGAATCTCACGAACGAAGTGGCTCGACTGCTCAGCCGGATTATTAGCAATGTAGCTTGGAGTAGCTGAATTATTCCTGAGAAAAAGCGGGTCAATATGGTACCAGGCCAGTTTTGCCCGGTTGTAGCCATAGGCCAGGTTATTGCTTAATTCTGCTTCAGGGAAAAGGTCGGGTTGTCCGAGCGGGGTACTAGCCAGTACCCAATTTTGCCGTTGTTTCAGTGTATAGCTGGTTTCGCTGCCTTCAAAGTCATCCAGAAGTGCCTGTCCCTCTTTGTCATATGGATTATTGATCAGTCTTGAGTGACCCGGGATCAAATAAGCGAATTCCCCACTGAAATTAATGGTGGATTTTGCCTTGGTTTCAATCAACGGCAGCCAGTCGATTGCCCGGGTTAGCCAGGGAACTTCAGAACGGTAATTAGAATTAAATCCCCAAATAGTATTAGCTACCGGTATATTTTGAAGATCCACTTTATTGGTCAACGGCCTTTCACGCAGGTGGAGAATAGTAGCACCGATATTGAAATCCCGGTTAAAGGCATATTCAAGATGAGTACCCAGCATAGACTTAGACTGCATTCTGAAAGTAGCCTGATCTTCAAGGGATATTTTAATCGGTGTACCCGATTCAAGAAGGCCCTGGTTAATAATTTTAACGGTACCCATAAGGTAATCCACCGTATAATCCACATTCTCTGCCAGTTTCATCCCCCCGGCTGTAACCACTACCGAACCCTGGGCTACATTCATTTTATTCAGACGGATCTCAGAAGAAGAAGAAGAACG
>JAGHDB010000267.1 GCA_021160155.1 Bacteroidales bacterium
CTCCTCATCCGTCATCTTTTTTTTCTTCATATAACGCCAGCGGTCTGCCAAACTCTTCCTTACCCGCCCCTTATGGGTATAAATGGATCCCCGCGTCAGATGATAGGTAAGTTTATATTGTACCAGGTAATACCCATCATTCTTACCGGTATTGCTTTTGTACATCTCAATATAATCGCTCAATGCATACCGGTACCCAATCTCACCGCTGTGGGTCCATTTTTTATTATTCGAATAACGAAAACCGATCCCGCCAATCAATACATTTCCTGTGAACATTGCAGTTCGGGGATTCGGAAAATTAGCAATCGTATATCTCGCCGTACCCCCAAATCCGGCAAACAGATAAGGATTCACCCCTGAAATCCGGCTAAGCCAGTAATATTCAAGTTGTCCACTGAATTCAATCATATAGGTATTGAAACTCCATCCCCGGTCGGCGTGAATTGAGCCGTAATCATCCCCGCTCAACCAGGCAGGTGCCACCTCTCCCGAAATGGCAAAAGTACGGTTGAAAAGATAACGGGTACCAAATGATAATGACAAACGGGTTTCAAGCGGGTCAAAATCCCTGAAATTATCAATCTTGTCGAGAAAACCGGGCCAACGTGAAAAAGCACCTCCGATATCGCCGAAATAATGAGTGGTGCCCACTCCCCAAAAAAGCTCATAAAACCTGAATAACCGTTTATTTGACTCCTGGGCGTAAAGCTGCCCGGCCAGAAAAACAAACACTGAAAGTATCCAAATGAGCTTTCGTTTCATATAAAAATATTTCGCGGCAAAATTACGTTTTCTTACGGATAAATAAGATATCGTGATCTGACCTTTCTGAAGCGGTTCAAAGCGGGCTCCCATGCAGCACGTATCTGTTTTTCACTCCAACCTTTGAGAATCTGCTCGCGCAACTTACCGGTACCGGCCAACCGGTCAAAATAATCGTTGAAAAACTCCGGACGTAAGCCAAATGTCCGGTAGGCATCTATCAACCATCCGAGATAGAGCCCCGGTCGATTCATGACTGAATCCAAACCATTGTTTCTCAAATCAATACCATGACAAACTTCTCCTTCAAATTTCGGATGAAGGCTGGCACCGGCAACCGGTTCAGGCTTAAAAGTGAAAGGCATATCAAAATCCGGATGGCCAAATACCTGAAAAGGCCACGGGGTTCCTCGTCCGACACTTACTACCGTCCCTTCAAAAAAACAGAGCGAAGGATACAGATTAATAGCTGTCAGATTGGGCAGGTTTGGTGACGGCCTGACCGGGGGATCATAAACCATCAGGTGATCATAACCCTCACAGGAAATCACGGTCAGCCTGCACTGAACGCCCTCTTTCAGCCACTTCTCCCCATTGATCATCCCGGCGTATTCACCAAGAGTCATGCCATACACTACCGGTACCGGATGCATTCCCACAAAAGAACGATACTCCGGCTCCAGTACCGGGCCATCCACATAAAACCCGTTCGGATTAGGTCGATCAAGCAACAACAGAGGTAAATCATTCTCTGCACACGACTCCATCACATAATGAAGTGTTGAGAGGTACGTATAAAACCGTACCCCCACATCCTGCAGATCAAAAAGCATCAAGTCAAGATCCTTTAAATCAGCAGCATCCGGCTTCTTTCTGACAGAATAGAGAGAGGAGACCGGAAGACCGGTTACCGGATCGTACCCGTCTTTCACAATGGCTCCGGCATCCATGTTACCCCTGAATCCATGCTCGGGAGCAAAAACCCGCCGGATGTTAATCCCGAGGCGAAGCAGTGAATCAACCAGATGCACCTCCCCGATCCTCGAAGAAGCATTCGCCACCACACCGACCCGCTTACCCTGCAGTAAAGAAAGATAACGCTCTGTCCGGTCGGCCCCGCATGTAATCTCTTCATGCTTTAACTGAAAAACAACCTGACTATTACAGGAGTTGAAGGAAATCAAATATAAAATTCCCAAAATCATAAACCCGGCAGTAAAATGCCATCCGCTTCTTTTCATTTTCTTACTTTTGTACTCATTGCAAACAAGCCTCGTGAACTTCGAACTTTTCATTACAAAAAGAGTCATTTCCCGGCAACCTCGCAAAAAAAAAGGGGCACGTTCTCTGGTTCGTATCTCAATAGTTGCTATCGGTCTCAGCCTGAGCATCATGATACTGGCTGTCGCCATACTCACAGGCTTTAAAATAGAGATTAAACACAAACTCTCGGGATTCAGCGCCCATATTCAAATCACCCGCCTCGACAACAACAACTCTTTTGAATCCCCTCCGATCACGAAAAACCCCAAACTCTTTACCCAATTAAAACGATTCAAACCGGTAGCTGCGGTTTACCCGTTTGCCACCAAACCGGCCCTGTTCAAATCCGGCACCGATATCCAGGGTGTTATGCTGACCGGAGTAGATACCTCCTATAGCTGGAATTTTTTTAAAGAATACCTGGTTGACGGAACACTTCCTGACTATCATGATACCACTTCCCTGGGTATTTTAATCTCCTCCACCATCGCCAATCATCTGCACCTGCACCCCGGAAGCAGGATCCCGACATATTTTATCCAGGATCCGCCAGCTCTGCGTCCGTTTGTAGTAAGTGGTATTTACCAAACCGGACTTGAAGAGTATGACCGTCTATATGCCTATTGCCACTTGTCACACATCCGAAAAATTAACCATTGGTCATCCAACCAGATCGGAGGTTACGGGATCATGCTCCATCATCCTGATCAGTATGAACAGGTTGCAGACCAGATCAGGAGTATTACAACAGCTATTAATTTTAACCGGCAGGAGATGCTTGAAGTACACACGATCCGGGATCTGGCCCCTGGTTTCTTTGATTTTCTCAGATTGACCGATATGAATGTGTGGGTTATCCTGGTACTGATGGTGCTGGTAGCCGGTTTTAATATGATCTCGGGCTTACTGATCCTGATTCTTGACAGAACCCGGATGATCGGCACATTACGTACTATGGGTGCCCGCACCGGATCCCTCAGGAAGATATTTCTCTATTATGCTGCCATTATTATCGGTGAAGGTCTCCTCCTGGGAAATTTTTTGGGCATCGGGATCGCACTGATCCAATATTATTACCATATTATTCCGCTTGATCCGGCTTCCTATTTCGTAGACCATGTACCCATCCGCCTGAATCTGATCTGGCTGCTTGCACTAAACGCCGGAACCCTGATTATTACCTTGGCCATGCTACTGATTCCTTCCGGTATCATTTCGAGATTAAGTCCGGATAAAACCATAAAATTTGACTAATTTCAGCGCTTTTCATTATTGCTATGACGACACGATTTAATCCTCTCCGGAACCATCAAAGAACCCGCAAAGAAATAGGATATGTTCCTCTGAAGCAAGCTGTTGCAAAAGACTGGAAACGAATCGGCTTTAAATCGGGATTGGAAGTTCACCAACAGCTCGACACCAAACTGAAGCTTTTTTGCCGTTGTCCGGCCGGGAAATATCACGACGACCTGGATTATGACGGCGAACTGATCCGGCATATGCGTCCTACACTGAGTGAAATGGGTGAATATGATGGCACGGCCCTGATGGAGTTTAAAACAAAAAAAGAGATCATCTACCGAATCAACAATGAATCTGCCTGTACATACGAAATTGATGACACCCCGCCGTTCAAGATCAATCCCGAAGCGCTGGAGTATGCACTTGAGATTTCTCTTGCCTCCAAGCAGAATATTGTAGGTGAAGTACATATAAGCCGGAAACAATATCTTGACGGAAGCATCCCGACCGGTTTTCAGAGAACCGCCATTTTGGGTGTGGAGGGAGAGATCGAACTCTCCAATAAAAAGGTCAGGCTCATTCAATTGAGCCTGGAGGAGGATTCATGCCGTGAAATCTCGGATATCGGTCATACGCGGATCTATAAAACCGACCGGTTGGGTATGCCATTGACTGAAACGGTAACTTATCCCGATATGGAAACCCCCTATGAACTACGTGAAGCAGCTGAATATATCCGTTTTCTCAACCGAAGTACCGGTCGGGTCAGGACCGGAATAGGAAGTGCACGCGAAGATGTAAATGTCAGTTGTAAAGGCGGATCCAGAGTTGAAATCAAAGGAGTGTCACACAATAAATGGATCCCCCGCTTAAGCCATAACGAAGCTTTCAGACAATATGCCCTGCTCAACATCCGCAAGTTACTGCTCGAACGATTCCCTGACGATACCGGATGGGAGATCTCCTCATTTGAGATTTATCCTGAGAAGATCGGTAGTTCATTTGAGCCGTTCATCCGTAAACATAAAACAAACTATCAGATCTGGGGAGTCAATCTTCCGGGATTTAAAGGCCTCCTTTCCCACTTTACCCAGCCCGGAAAATGTTTCTTTGATGAAATTGAGAACCGGTTGAAGGTAATCGCCTGTCTGAACCGGCCTAATGCCATCAGTTCTGAACCACTTACTCCTGATGAAGAGACTCAACCCCTCTTCAAACATGTGCGCAAACATCTTAAAACCGGGGAAGAGGATGCACAAATTATCTTTTGGGGACCGGCTTCCGATATCCCGACAGCACTTGAAACCATTCAGGAACGGTGCCTGCTGGCCTTTAAGGGAGTACCTAATGAAACCCGTAAACCACTGGCCAACGGCACTACTGAATTTGAACGTGTGCTGCCGGGAGCCGACCGGATGTATCCGGATACCGATTCTGCCCCTATTCCATTATCTGAGGAGTATATCGATGAATTAAAAAAACGCATCCCGGTAAGCGTGACCGACAGAATCAGGCAATTCCGCAAATGGGGTATTCCGGAGGATACCTTTACTTACCTGCTTAAAAATAATCTGGCACCCCTGATCGAACAAATTGCGGATGATCCCGGCCTTGATCCGAAATGGATTGCCACTTTTCTGGGTCACACGCTGAAACATCTGGAAGGTCAGAAATCATTCCATCCGGATTTTAATTATAATCAATTACCGCGACTGTTTCAGTTTTTGGTAAAGCAAGGTTTGGATAAAGCGTTAGCCTATCCAATGATAAGTGTGATGATCGAATATCCGAATATGGATTTCACCAGCATACTGACCAGTATCAAATTTAAAAAACGAACCGTCAATGAGTTGCTGGCTCCTGTCAGTTTTTTAATAGAGAAATTTCGTGAAATTCACCATACCACAGATCCCGGCGCCCTGACCAACTGGCTGATGGGTCAGTTACGGGCTCAGGCAACCGGTAATATTCCGCTGGATGAATTCAACGGAATGATCCGTGAACAGGTGCAGCGTGAATTTTCTAAAACAACCCGTTAACCCGAATAAAAAATGAATGAAGATTTCTTTCAGGGATATAAAGGAGATGCGCTCCGCATCCTGAAAAAATTTAATACCCGGGTCTGGGGTGTTGCTGAATTTGAAACCACCAGAGGATCCTTTAAAGGAACGGTACTGCCCCGGGCTGAAAATGACGATGACCAACATATAGTGGTCAAAATTGATACCGGATACAATATCGGTATTGCAGTGAATACCATCACCTCCATGCAAGAGATAAGCTACTATAAAGCCAATTATAAAATCCCGGGACAGGAGTTCCCCTATACCGAAAACCTGCCGAAAGTGAAACTGATCGGTACCGGCGGCACTATCGCCAGCCGGCTCGATTACCGTACCGGAGCTGTGATTCCTGCTTTTTCTCCGGGCGAATTGTACGGAGCAGTACCCGAACTGGCCGATATCTGTAACCTCACTACAGAAAAAGTATTTGCTGTGTTCAGCGAAAATATGGGCCCCGAACAATACATCGCACTGGCTAAAGCCATTAAAAAAGAGATCGAAAACGGTGTTGACGGTATTGTGATCGGGCATGGTACCGACACACTGCATCACACCGCTACGGCACTCTCATTTATGGTACAAGATTCACCGGTACCTATTGTCCTGGTAGGATCACAACGATCTTCCGACCGCCCTTCATCCGATGCCGCACTGAACCTGATGCATGCCTGTTATGCAGCCGGCCACGGGGATATTGCCGAAGTCATGGTCTGTATGTTTGGGCCTACTTCTGATGAATATGGATTTCTTCACCGGGGCACCCGGGTGAGAAAAATGCACAGTTCTTACAGGTCAACTTTCAGAACCATCGGAGACACCCCACTCGGAACCGTCAAAGTCGGGGAAGTCAGACCGATTAAAAAAGAGTACAACCACCGCCGGAAAGACCGACGGGTAAATATCTATCCTTTCTTTGAAGAGCGGGTGACCATGATCTATTTTTACCCGCACATGCACCCGGATACCATTGATTCATTGGTAGATCTGGGCTATAAGGGAATTGTCATCATCGGTACCGGACTCGGCCATGTTAATAAAGAACTCTACCCGGCCATCCGGAGAGCAACCGAAAAAGGGGTGTTCGTTTTTATGACCGTACAAACTCTTTGGGGATATGTTCACATGTTCGTTTATGAAACCGGCCGTGAGTTGATGGCCATGGGAGTTATTCCGCTCGAAAACATGTTACCTGAAGCAGCATTCATCAAACTGGGATGGGTGCTCGGTCAAACTGATGACCCGGATGAAGTTAAAAAAATGATGCTTCACCCGGTTAATGATGAAATTACGCTGAGAGAACCTTACAACGGTTACCTGGTTTACCAGGGCGGAGTACCTGAAGTGGAAGAATTTATCCGGAGATTCAGAAAGTAAGCCCAAGCTCAGATCCACTGATTATCATTACGGTTAACTCTATACAGCATCAACTGCTTAATCATAGAAATGCCAGTATAAACCGTATTTGAAGTACGGTTCGGGATAGGGATAGTGCAACGCCGGGAAATAATCCTCTTTTAAGAGAAATCCCAACAAATGATTGTACTGGACGAAAATCCGGGTCCGCTTAATTTTTACCTGTGCAAACAGGCTTACCATCGGGTAATTGCCTAACATTCGCTCATTCTGTAAATAAAAAATACCCGTTGCCGGCCGGTAGGCATATCCGCGGTAACCGGTGAAATAACGAAAATCCCAGCCATACTCCAGTTCCAGCATTCCCCCGGTACTTTTAAAATGCAGATCATGATGTAAATAGGTTGAATTGAAAGCCACCAATGCCGGAAGCGGCAGTTGTTCGGCCGGGGTATACTGACCGGTCAGGTCAAACCTACTGTGGAAAGGTCCGGCATGAAAAGATTTCCGGAGAGTTGCTTCAGCCACAGGGAAAGAAGCATGCAACTGGTCAGGAAGCGCATCAGTGTTAAAATAGAGATATCCTGATACTATTGATGCTTTTAATGTGACAGCCCATTGCTTATCAGGAAAGCTCCATTCCATCATTAGTGACTGCCCTGTCTGCCTGGTAAAATTACGATCCCAGCTCCAGTGGTTTGAATAATAGGTTTGCCAGAAAAAATTCGGAGTCACTCCTTCCGAACGAAAGGTTAACTCCAATAACGAGGTGTCAGTCCCAACCGGAAGAGACAACTGCCAGGTAAGGACTGCAAGGTGATCTCCCCGGCGTGTGCCGGTTGCCGTGAATTCAAAGTCAGCCATCCACCTGTTTCTGTCGGAACACCACTCAAAACGGCTTACCACACCTAAGTCAAATCCGGTTTTGGCTCTACCCACCCAGGTATAGCGGTAACCGACCGGACGAATACCAGCCTGGATAACCAGTGGTTGCTTTTGTATCTTTAAGCGGTCATACAAAATCAGAAATTGTTGATCGACACGAAAAAGATGGATCGAATCGTTTGTTTGAACCGAATCCAGCAATATGTCCGGGTAGAAATCCGATAAGGGTTGCGGGTCTTTATAAACCCTGCCGGATGACTCAATTTCAAACCGATGCTGTAGTTTAAACGGCAATAACTGTTTCGGCGAACTTTCATGCAGCGTATCGGAGGAGCTTTTTACCGGCCACACGGTCAGGTCAAATTCCTGTATCCCTTTCAGGCTGGTAATTCGCGTATTGGACCGGGCCTGGGTAAGACTTACCGGAACAGCAATTGTACGGCTGTAACGGGCCAGGTCTCCGTCATCTGTAACACCTCCGTTCTCACCCTGTTTGGCTGAAAGCTGTGCATAGCGTGCATATAATTTATAGGATGGTTTTTGGATGGAATAATGTATCGAATAGGTTGAAAGCGAAGCTGCCTGATTTTTGTAGTGTCCATCGGCTTTATCGAAGCGCATTTGTGCGGTCAGGTTGGCAAAAGGACTGAGATTCCGGGTATAAATAACCCTGACTGTCAGTCCGTTTTTATCTTCCGCACCCCCGGTATTATAATTCAGCAAAGAGAAAGGTGTAGCGGTCTGGTAACGAATGATCCGGGAATCCGTTTCAAGATAATGTTGAAAACCGGCCAGCATGGGAGGTATAAAAAAGTTTGAGAGACCATGATACCGTGTGGTCATAGCAGGAGAAGCCAGGTGACCCAGTTCGATCCAGCCGGCATTATAAGCATATAGCGGATGGTGGTACTGACTACCGCTGAGCACAGTATCAATCACTGATCGGGTTGCAGGATTCAGGAGATCGAGGTGATATGTAATTTTCTTTACGGTTGGGGTCACCTGTTGGGCATGGGCCGTGAAGCAGGCTATCAGGATAGCACCAAGTGTATAAAGCCTATTCATTGAACCCAAAGATACAAAAAGCCCCGACTCGTTTGAATCGGGGCTTTTAAAAAAAGTCGGCGGTGACCTACTCTCCCACAAATGCAGTACCATCGGCGCAAACGGGCTTAACTTCTCTGTTCGGTATGGGAAGAGGTGGAACCCCGTTGCAATAACCACCTTAAGCTTATATTCCCGGTAAGACCGGGATGAATAAGATGAGTATCGGAAGAAAATTCACAAAGATCATAACCAAATCGTCAGAATTGCTGAAAGTTACGGGAAATAAGTACTCCTCGGCTTTACGTTTACCCCCTTTCCACCTGCACCCTTCAAA
>JAGHDB010000390.1 GCA_021160155.1 Bacteroidales bacterium
ATACGAAACTGGAAAAGCAGAGATATCAAAGCTGATCTGAAAATAAACGGCATTTCCGTGAAACCCGGACCCGATTTCAGGCAAGGAGTGAATATCGACACCGATGGAACATTTACTTTAATCGTCTGGGTTGGTTTGAAAGCAGATACTCCTCAGCGTTTTGAGATTACGGAGCATAATACAGATAGATAAGGCAAAAATCCACTCATTTTTTTGGATGAAATAATTGTACATTTACTTTCAAAGACAGGGATGCTTTTGGAAGGATTTTAACCCGCTAATGAACTAAATTGGGTTGAATAAATTTTTTTTAATCTCCCTTGAGGTTTAGGACTAATAAAGAATTAATTCAATGAAAAAAACAATTTCTTCTCTGATGTATATGGAGAGTAAAATGGTGCTTTCCGGGCTTTCAATCATGTGCCTGATTGGCACGAATGCCTGTAAGAACGGGGATACAAAAAAGGATAAAAATGCCACAAAGAACCCGAACATTCTCATCTTAACAGCCGACGATCTGGCTTACAATTCAGTTGGCGTATTTGGATGTAAGGTGCCAGATATCACCCCGAATATTGACAAGCTTGGCAGTGAAGGGATAAGGTTTACAAATGCTTATGTAAACACGGCTGTATGTCAGCCATGTCGTCAAAGTCTTCTGACCGGCAGATTACCGCATAATAACGGGGCGGAAGGTTTCGAACCTATCGATTCAGATGTAACCACGTTGACTGAACTGCTGAAGAAAGCCGGTTATTTTAACGGGATTTTGGGCAAGGAAATTCATAATCAACCAACGGAAAAATTCTTTTGGGATTTTATTCCTTTTAAAACAGAAACTGACTCGGTTTGGCGAAAAGGGAATTCGAGAACTCCTGCACTTTTCCGCAAATATTCAGCAAAATTTTTCGCGATGGCGAAAAAACAAAATAAACCTTTCTTTCTGGAGGCCAATTCGCACGACCCTCACCGGCCCTTTGCGGGTAGTGCAAATGATACTGCAACGTTCGGAGATAACCTTCCTCCGATTGAAAGAATATATAAACCCGAAGATATTGAGATGTTGGGTTACCTGCCCGATATTCCCAAAGTCCGTAAGGAAGTTGCCCAATACTATAATTCAGTTTACCGGTGTGATCAAAATATCGGTGCTGTACTTCAATCATTGGATGAAAGCGGACTTGCAGATAATACCCTCGTCATATTCCTGAGTGATCACGGCGCATCTTTCCCTTTCTCAAAGGCACAATGCTACCTTAATAGTGACAAGACACCACTCATTGTAAAATGGCCCGGCAAGATCACTCCCGGCCAGGCAGATACCACGCATTTCATTTCGGGTATTGATTTGATGCCCAGTATTTTGGAAGCAACCGGTATCTCTATTATCCCCGGCCTCGACGGCCGAAGCTTTCTGCCGTTACTTTTCAACAAGGATCAAAATAACAGGGATTATGTTTATTCATCCTTTTACCAAATATTTGCGAGAATACGTTATCCCATGCGTAGTATTCATGGCAGAAACTTTGGATATATTTACAATTTCTGGTCTGACGGTAAGCTGGGTATGAGAGGCGATGCCACCGGCGGTCTCACCTGGAGGGCTATGAAAGAAGCCGCTAAAACGGATCCCCGGATTGCCGCACGGGTAGAACTTTACCTGCATCGTGTACCGGAAGAATTCTATGATTACAGGAATGATCCCAATGGACTTCATAATCTGATAAACGATCCAAAGTATGCCGATGAGATTCAAAAATACATAAACAGATTAACAGAAGCAATGAGAAAATATCACGATCCGGCTCTTGAGGCATTCATAAACCGGAATAAAAAAGATGTCGTAAAAAATTTTATGAAGGAACAGCAGGAGGAAGCCAAGAAGACCGGACATGATATACGGTTTTAAGCAGCATCCGAAAACGGGATAATGATCGAAATATCACAATTGAATCTTAAACAAAATGAAGACGTACCTATTGCTTATTTCAGCAGCATTTTTCTTTAATTATTCCTGTAGCCGGAATAAAAAAGATGATTCATCCATTTCCTTGAAAAATCCGAATGTTACCGAAGAATCAAAAGGGCTTCACGGATACATCAGTTATTCGGCGGCCAAACCTCCGGCCGAATATAGCTACGGCATGAGCTTTTATTCTGCCGTATGGCCTTTAATAGACAAGCCATTGGCAAATTTTCAGATCGGGCTTCCCGGTTGCTGGATCCTGCCCGAAAACAAAGATGTTGATTTCCCGCTGTGCCCTGAAGGAACGCTGGCAAGAACCTGGAAAGAAAGAGGTCCTACCTGGTCAAGTGTATTCCAGACCATCGAAGGAGGTTTGGGATATTGGCGGGGAAATCATTTTCGCTATGCATCACCCAAATTCAGCATGAATGGGGTTCCCAACTGTTACGACTATGAAGTTGCTTCCCCCGGATGGTCGTTTTTTTACCACAATAAACCCCTGCCCGATAACAAGATGGGAATCGCACAAATTAGTAACCGCATCCTCGTGCCTCCCGATGGACTGACCTTCCAGGGTAAACCCAACGGACAGTTTCTGGGGTATGCCTGGATGGCTCTCCCGTTAATGGACGAACATACATACGGAGATGTACCCGTCGGGGACCAAAGCTGGACACTATTTCTGAACTCTGCCAATTTCAAGGGCCCGGTTGCATACTATATTGCTGAAACCTGGACCAAAGTTGCAAAGGATTATAAACCCGATGTCGGTCATACCCTGGACTGCCGGCCCGCTACCATGGGAGGTGGCGCAATGGAGATCAATACGGTTCCCAAAGCAGAATACAAAGCATCCAAAGATTCGGTCTATACAAAAATTCCTGCCTTGCATTTTCCGGTTGATGACCAAAACAGAACCTACCTTGTTCAGAATGTGACGTATTATTCCAAGTCAGCCCTGTTCAACGAATTTAAAAATTGGCGCGATGCGATGATCGAAACCTGTGATGGTTCGTTCAATAAAACGGGTTCATGGAATCCTCCGGAACTCTCAACAAGGATGCCCGATTTCGATCAGGATGGGAAAATAATGGAAAAAGTTGATAATACCTTTTCAACAAAGATTTTTCCCGATAATGTTTTCGGCATTCAATGGAAAAAATCAAAGGACGGTTTCGGAACATTTCCACAATATTTCCTGAAAACATTTTCCGGAAATCCTGTCGCTGTTTCCGCTGAAGATGTGCCTAAGGAACTCACCGACCATGAATTTGCTCTGGCCGAAAAAGGAGAACCTTATACTTCACCCGATTCCGGCGCCTGGGTGAACCCCGGACCAGCTTCCGACCCTATAACTATCACACTCGCCGACGGCTCCCAGGTTACCTATGCCTGGTACCGATTTATCGACCAGCCCTCCCTGCAACAGTATGACTGGTCACCCGAACAAAAGCAGAAGCTTCAGGCACTGATCGAAAAAGTCCAGGCAAACTGGACAAACGACAAAGAATATATGGCGCCACAAAGCAAAGGTGATTTGGTCATCTTCGATGAGGCTTTGCTCGTTGTACCTCCTAAAGAGTATGAAGTAGGTTATGTACCAATTGTCATAGGTCAAAAATAACATTTATTGTTTAACCCTGCCCTGAGAGGGTTAAACGATATCCATCAACTAACTACTACCAATTCAATGAAACATTCTACGAACACAAAGATCATATTCCTGATCTTTGTGCTTATCCTGTTTTTTAGTGCAACCGAGTGTCAGATCCCCAAACCTCTTCTGAATCGCATCCGTATTTAATCTAATATCGTCGTCATGCAAAAGATCAATTTTTTTGTTTTATCAGGGATTTCACTTCTGGCACTATCTTCCGGTTGTTCTGAAAAAAAGGAGCAAACCGGGAAAATGCCCAATATCCTGCTTATCCTGGCCGATGACCTGGGTTATGGAGATGTTGGCTGCTACAATCCAGAATCAACAATCCCGACTCCAAATCTAGACCATCTTGCCGGCGAGGGAATCCGGTTTCTTGACGCGCACAGTCCTGCTACCGTATGCACTCCCTCACGTTACAGCATTCTCACCGGGCGTATGGCATTTCGAACCGGCTTCCCCGGAGTTTTCACCGGCGCGGGCGGTCCCTGCCTGATCGAAAAGGGAAGACTCACCCTTCCCCAAATGCTCAGGAACCAGGGATATTCAACAGCCATGGTGGGAAAATGGCATGTCGGACTGACCTTTCTGGATAAAGAAGGCAAACCGATATGCCGTAATGGTCTGGAGGCGGTGAAAGAAATTGATTATTCCCGTCCTATACCCGATGCACCCATCCACAGAGGATTCGATTACTTCTTTGGAACGGCCTGCTGCCCAGGTACCGACTGGCTCTACGCATACATCGATGGCGACCTGATACCGGTGCCACCTACCCATATCCTTGATCGCAGCAAGCTGCCCAACCATCCTTATTCACACGATAACCGGCCTGGACTGCAAGCCCCTGACTACGATCTGACAAGACTCGATATGGTCTTTCTGCAAAAAAGTATCGATTTTATTAAAAATCATGAGAAAACAGAACCCGATAAACCATTTTTCCTCTATCACTGTACGTCGGCAGTACATTTGCCTTCCTTTGCCGCCAAAGAGTTTCTGGGACAGACTAATGCCGGTCCCCACGGCGATTATATCTTCGAACTTGACTACATCGTAGGCCGACTGATGAAAACCCTTGATTCACTTGGCATTGCTGACAATACACTTGTAATCTTCTCCAGTGATAACGGCCCGGAAACTTCCACCGTAGTTCACATGCGCCAGGATTATAATCACGATGGAGCACGACCCTGGAGAGGTATGAAAAGAGATCAGTGGGAGGGAGGTCATCGGGTACCTATGATCGTCCGATGGCCGGCAATGATCAAAGCGGGAAGTACCTCAAACCAAATGATCTCCCTGACCGATATTATGGCTACCTGCGCCGATATCACCAACGCCGAATTGCCGGCGGAAGCAGCAGAAGACAGCTACGATATGCTTCCCGTATTTCTGAATGAACAGTCCGAATCGATACGTCCCTTTCTTCTGACGGAAACATGGTCGGCCAAAATGGCCATACGTTACGGAGAATGGAAATATCTTGATCATAAAGGCTCCGGAGGAAATAACTATTCCCGGGGAATGCTGCTTCAATACGCCCTGCCGGATGAAGAACCCAATGCTCCCGGTCAGCTTTATAATCTGGTTGCCGACACAGGTGAAAAGCATAATATATACAATCAGTATCCCATTATCGTGAAGGAGTTAAAAAGCCAGATTGAATTATACCGCACTACCGGACGAAGTGCTCCGCTGTTAAGACCGCTGATTACGAAATAAAAAAATATGGTTGAAGAATGAAAAAATCAATGGTTATCAAGAAATGGCACATGCTATTCTTCATTGTATCGGTAATGATACTGGCAGCGTGCAATCAAAAAGGAACGACCGAAAAAGGGTCTTCCCGGGATAATGACATGTTACAAAATGCCTGTCTTCTGGCCCAAAGGGTGCTGAAAAACAGGGCGGATGATTTCATCTTCCAGCTATCGGAATTACAAGCACCAAAAGATTTCTTCGAAATCAGAGGGGAAAAAGGAAAAATCATCATTACCGGGAATAACGGGATTTCGCTGGCATCCGGCCTGAACTGGTACTTAAAGAATTATTGTAATTCACAGTATACCGTCATTGATCAGCACCTGGACCTTCCCGACAAACTCCCCGTTCCGGAATCAGCTGTAAAAGTCGAAACTCCTTTTAAATACAGATATTTCTTTAATGTATGTACCTTCAGCTATTCGATGGCCTGGTGGGACTGGAAAGACTGGGAACGGCAAATCGACTGGATGGCGATGAACGGTGTTAACCTGCCCCTGGCTATTACCGGTCAGGAAGCTGTATGGTATGACGTTTACCGTGAATTGGGCATGAGTGACAAGCAAATAAAGGATTTCCTTGTCGGACCGGCATATCTTCCCTGGGGATGGATGGGTAATATAGATGGACTGGGAGGTCCGTTGCCAGATTCCTGGATCGAAAAACATAAATTACTGGAGCAAAATATCTTGGAACGGGAACGTGCCCTTGGCATGACTCCCGTTTTACAGGGATTCACGGGCCATGTCCCTGAATCGATCAAAACGATCTTTCCCGATGCCAAACTTCACAAAACCGGCAACTGGTCGGCAGGGTTTGGCGGCACCTATTTCCTTGACCCTTCGGACAGCCTGTTTCAGCGTATCGGGAAAATGTTCATCCAGAAGCAGACGGAGATGTTCGGCACCGATCACTATTATTC